>CAIJNR010000070.1 GCA_903822055.1 uncultured Francisellaceae bacterium
TGCTGGCACAGAGTTAGCCGGTGCTTCTTCTGTGGGTAACGTCATCAACTATATCTCTTAAACATAATTAACCTCCTCCCCACCGAAAGTGCTTTACAACCCTAAGGCCTTCTTCACACACGCGGCATTGCTGGATCAGGCTTTCGCCCATTGTCCAATATTCCCCACTGCTGCCTCCCGTAAGAGTCTGGGCCGTGTCTCAGTCCCAGTGTGGCTGTCCTTCCTCTCAGAACAGCTATAGATCTCTGCCTTGGTAAGCCTTTACCTTACCAACTAGCTAATCTAACGTAAGCTCACTTCAGAGCGCCAGGCCTTGCGGTCCCCAGCTTTACCTTCTACGGATTATCCAGTATTAGCCCGTGTTTCCACAGGTTGTCCTCGACTCTGATATAGATTCCTACGCATTACTCACCCGTACGCCACTCGCCGACATTGTAGGTTACCCTACAACTCGCTGCCGTTCGACTTGCATGTGTTAGGCATGCCGCCAGCGTTCAATCTGAGCCAGGATCAAACTCTCCATTTAAAAATTCTTTTATAAACTTCTAAATTTTAATTTAATCCCTAAACAGACATTATTAATTTATATATTTTCATATACAAATTAAAAAACATCTTATTAACAATTTTAAAACTTTAAATTTACCTATAAACCTTAATAAAAATTTAACATTTCCACTAAGGCTCTAAATATTTCTTAAAATCAACTAGTGCCCACTTAAATTGCTTGGCTTTAATATGTTAAATAACTATGATGCTTTTTACTACATCCGCCCTGTGCTAGGGACAAGACGCCATATTAGTAGCAAACATATAGAATGTCAAATGGTTATATTGTCAATAACACCAGACTGATGGAATATAATTAAACTCTAACGTGCAAGGTCTAAAATTTATTGGAATATCATGATCAAGATAATGCCGAACATTCAAAACATCAGCTTAACAATAAAAAATTATTTTTATTAGTTAGGCTATATTTCACTGTAAAAGCGACATTTTTTAATAATAAAACATAAAATTAGAGGTTGGCAACCATGCACGAAATACAGGAATTTCTAGAAACATTGTCTGTTCCATCCCTACTAAGATTAATTTTCCATCCTATTGTAGAATTTCAAAATGAACTAGATGCTATATTTTCAAACAAATATACAATAAGAAGTGCTTTTAGAATGGCTAGTATCGTACTTGCTGGTATTTTTGGGATTTTTTTCTTTTATTATAATAATGCAACCCATCAATTTTTTGTTCACCTTACAGAAATTTTTAACATTCCTGCCAACTTCCAATCGGCAGCATCTACTGCTTTATCTGTACTAACATTTAGTGATGCCGGAGCTTATTTGAGCAATGTTATTGTTAGAAGTATTTGTAAATGTTTATTTGGTGATCCAGATTTTTATATAACAAATTCACGCGCAATACGTCTAGCTAAACAATTTACAGAACAAGGGCATTGTAATATAGACGAGGAAAGTATTAGAGAAGTTATTGGATTTTGCATTAAAAATTACCGAAAACAATCTTCAACCGAGCTGGGCGCAAAACCTGAAGATTGGAAAAAAACTATAGAATCTTTGCTTTATGATGCCGATCTAGAACATTTTCTGGATCAACAACAAGTATTGAAAATTAAACAACAAGAAATACAACAAAAACGAGCAGCAATTTTAGCTTTTGCTACCACTTATGCTGCTGTTCCGCCGAATGAAAATGTCACCCCCCCCACCACTCTTACTATTAAACCTAAAGATAAACGTAGACAGCAACGAGATTCTGCTGATTCAACAGCTTCTAATCAATTAACGACAAACAGAGCAACCAGTACTTCTTTGACTGATAAAAGCGAATCTACCGAATCTACCCATCTACTTACCAGTCCCACCAGCGGCCTCTATTCTTCTTTTTCTCAAAGCGTAGAAATCACTACTGTTACTGAAGAGTCAATAAGACAAGATTTAAATAAATTTAGGCATCGTCACTCAAAAAAAGGAAAACACTCAGCTAACCAGCCTTCCGATGCACAAATACTTCATCATTATAACTGCCATCTACAGCATAGAGAATTGACAACAGAAGAGGGTATTTTTCCAGTTCACTTGGCACAAACGCTATCATTTAGAGCATCACAAAACTTATTTTCCCAGAGCAGTGTTAGTGCCCAAAACGAAAGTTCTTTTGACGCATTAGCCGTAACTTTTGGTGAGCTGAGCACAAACGAAGAAGATGCATCAACTCAGCAGCCACCCCAATTAACATTAGAGCAACCAACTCCGGCTGGATCTAGGATATATTCAGAGTACTATGGCATGAATATTTAAATTAATAATTATTTTAAAAAATCCCAAACATATACTCTTAAAACCACGACCATATTGAATCTTATTTTTCTTGGTATTTCATCACTGAAATAATAACTTTTGTGCTAACCTTAAAAATAAATAATAACTAAAAAATAAGAGGACCAGGTTATGATGAAGACTGATAAACCCCTAACTAATGTAATGCTCGATTTATTTGATGCAACTAAATCAATGTACGGAAAAAAAATTATTTTTTCTGAAATGAAAACAACTACAAAAACCCCTAATTTTGCAACAAAGACCTATATGGATTCTAAACAACAGTTTCACTTATATGCCGTATCGCCAGCTACTATAGCAACCTTACCGCTCCAAGAACGCCAAGCCTACTTGAATTTTTTGCAAGCTAAAGAATTACAAGTTTCTGAATTTATTTGCCCATTAGAACTAAAAGCTCCAAAAAATAAATTATCTTGTTAGTTTGGGCCTCACCCAAACACTCTCAACTATAAGCCACGCTTACCACAGCCCTCTCCAGCTAACGCTGGTAGAGGGCATAACCATCATTATCATTAGATATTTTTTTCTATATTTTCCAGGACTTTTGGTAAATTATATAAAACTTCCAAATTCCAAAACCTCACAA
>CAIJNR010000071.1 GCA_903822055.1 uncultured Francisellaceae bacterium
CTTAGATCCAGCATATACTATTGGTGATTTGGCGGCAAAACTTGCACACATAAGAGATTCTTTACAGAAAGAAGGGCTTTATGGCAAAAATAAACAATTAAAATTGCCCACTGATTTTACAAGAATTGCGGTGTTAAGTCCCGATGCTGCGGCTGGATTGGGGGACTTTAAACGAGAAGCAGCTCTTTTAGAATCCTGTGGTTTGTGTAACTTTCACTATTATACCGCCCAATTTCAAGGAGCAGCCGCCAGTCAGGAAATTACTAGAAGCTTAAACCAAATTTTTGTACACCACCAAGAGATGGATTTTGATGTAGTAGTGATTATCCGAGGAGGGGGTGCTGCAATAGATTTAGCTTGGCTAAATGATTACCAAATAGCCAAACTAATTTGTGAAAGTCCAGTAGTTATATATTCTGGTATAGGACATGAGAGAGATAACACTATTATTGATGAAATAGCCGGATGTAGGTTTGATACTCCATCTAAAGTTATTGCACATATTTTTAGGGTTATTGTTTATAACGCTGAACAAGCAACAGCTAATGCTAAAGAAATTAAAAATTTAGCACACAACATGTATCTCAACAGCTCTAATCTTATTGTAGAACAATTAAATAAAAGCTTGAAAATAGCAGAACTTAGTGTCTCACAAATCACCCAAAATACTGAGCAACAATATACTAAAATATTAATAAGCTCTCAAAACACCCTCAAGTTAACTAAAACTTTAATAGAGCAGCATTATATTAGAATTTTTGAGCATAACGCTTTAAATCTGAAACATATGGAAGCCAAATTGCTCGAATATATCCAAAATGTTACTAAAACTTTACCTGGATTATATAGTTCTACTGAAAAAGAACTTCAGTTGTTATGGGTAAATATCAGCTCTAACTTATATAGTGAGTATAAATCTAACAACAATACTTTAGAACAAACGTTTAGGGGATTAAAAGAGCATGCATCCCTGCAACATTATCAAACAGATCTAACTATTCAAGAATTAATAACTAACATCATTAGTCTAGGTCCTCGTGCAACCTTAGATCGAGGTTACACTATTATTCGCGATCCATTAAATAAAGTAGTGAGCTCTAAAGAACAAGCTACTAATTGCCAAAAAATGCAAATAGAGTTTTATGACGGCATTATAAAAGTAATAAATGATTATCCAATTTAGGAGCTAATATGAAAGAAAAACATCAAAAATTCACCTCAAATTATGAAGAACTTAAGCAAATAGCTGAACATTTGCGGGTTCAACGAGAAGTTAATATCGATGAATTAATTCCAATGATTGAAAAAGCAACTAAAGCTTACAAAATTTGTAAAAATCGTTTAGAAGAAGTTAAAGTAGCTTTGGAACAATATATGCCACAAGGTGCTGAAGAACAGACAACAAGTTAACAATAAACATGTCTGCTTTACAATGAAAACTGGCAACTAGTAGATCGTTGTTGAACAACATAAAACGTTTTACAAGGAGTAATATATAAAATGTACTATGCTAAAATTAAATTTTAATATACACTTCATTTTTTATATTATAGGAAATACTTAAATGAGCATAAAAAAAACCACCAAGAAATCGGCAGCTGCTAGATCAAAAAAATCTACCCCTAAAAAGCCAACCATTAAACGTAGCCCTGTTAAAAAAATCGCTAAAAAAGTTGTTGCTAAAAAGAAAACAGCGGCACCTAAAAAATCAGCTGCCAAATCTACCTCTCGCAGCAAAATGAAGGCTAAGCCAAGAGCCAAATCTAAATAAACTAACAATCTAATTGTAGATATTATGATCTACAGCTCTGATGCTAAAATCAATTTATTGATAGTTTATAGAAATAGTATTAAATAGCTTTTTGCATTAGAGCTTTACTCATTAAATTAATAAAACTTTGTGATTATAGAAAAATTGATTTTTTATTAGCAACCATGTTATTTTAACTTATAGAGTAATGGTTATTATTTAAAAGCAGTTATCAATATGCAAGATTTACAAGCTACAATTAATAAATTACAAGAATTAAGCACTCACGAGTTATATCGACTATCAAGATGGATTGATAATGAAATCAATTCGCCACAACGGATCCACGAAATTAGAAATAATTTCAAAATTGGTGATCGATTGCAATGGTTTGATGCTAAAAGTAATACATACGAACACGGGATGGTCATTAGTAAAAGACATACTCAAGTAATACTTCAGGCAAGCGATTCTGTTGTTTGGAAAATTCCATACTATGTATTAAACCCTGAAAACATTAACACTAAGTTACCAACCAACAACGCTAAATTAACTAAAAATGATTTTAGTATCGGAGAAGCAGTTGAGTTTGATTATGACGGTGCCCCACACAACGGTACAATTATTAAGTTAAATTATAAAACCGCGACTATTCGTGTCTCTGCATATGATGGATTATGGCGAATTCCTTATCATTGCTTAAGTAAATTAATTGATAGCAAAGCTAATTATATCGTTGGAGAATTAGAGTAACATTGGATGTACTATTTAAATAATCTAATGAAAGATCTCGTCCGTATATGCTCTCGATTAAGAACTAGGCAGCAATTGGTTCTTAAATGCTTGTAGCGATTGTGCTGCTCTTGGTGATGGTGGCATTAAACAGCTTTCCGAGCCATTACTATTAAGATCACATGTGCTCTGTTCTTTAAGAAACGTATAATGTTTTAATATTGTTGTGGCCACATTATTAGATAGAGGGTTATGTGATGTTGGATTAATTGTAGCTACTGTAACTGGACTAATGGATACCCACAGTCGGCACCAAAAAATGGATCCTCGACCAACCATGCTTCTAACGCCAAATGATTTTTTACTATGTTTAAAAGGATATTCATTATTTATATGCTTAACCAACGCACTAACCAGGCAAAGTCCAAGACCAGTACCTGCCGCCTTTTCTGGACTTAAATCATCGGTTTTATATGGTCGAAACATATAATGCAATTCACTTGTTTCGATACCCTTGCCGGTATCTTGCACTGCAAAATGCAGCAGTTTCTTCGATTCCTGTGCGATTTGTCCATGTTCAATGTCCTCTCTAATAATTAATTTTACAAAACCTTTTTCGGTAAATTTTATTGCATTAGAAATAAAATGAATTAATATGCTAGCAATTTTATTAGTTTCACCACTAAAGATAATTGAACTAGGCAAACTGGTTACATAAAGTAATGGTAGGTGTTTTTGGCTTGCATGTTTTTCAACTTTTGTAAAAACCATATCTTTAAGCATATTTAATGTAAAATCACTGTCTTTAATTACTATATTATTTTGTGCTAATTTGTATAGTTTAGATGCATTTTTAATAGTATTTTTGAATTGCCGTATATCTTTAGTAATGTTGTCGACAGCAATATTAAGCTTCGTAATATGTAATTCTTCTGTTATAGAGTGACTTAAATTTTGTTGTAAATCTTCCAATTGTACTTTAATGAGGTCGCAGGTTTCGTTAGCTTCGCTAATAATATGTGAGCTAAGCTCAGTCTTGTGTTGCATAAACAATGCTGCATGCTTATGGTATAGATCTAATTTATTCGTATACTTTTTACAATTTTTTATAAATATACGCTTTTCTTTCTCTAGTTGTTCTATTTTTTGTTCATGTCTAGTAAGTTTATTATGTAATCTATACGTTATGAATTTATGCAAACCATAAGCTACGCTACCAAAACCACTATAAATAAACGTGTTTATTATAATGCTAGACGTTTTTTTATATATAGGATCTATTGTTACAAGCTCAGCATTTGGGTTGATATAATTTATTAAAGATTTGATTACATTGCTAATAAAAAAAAATAACATACTTAATACGGCTGCACCTAAGTATTCAAACAACAATTTGCAACTTCCTATAAGGTTTTTTTTATCCTTGTCACTATTATCATCGAGTTCACCAGTTAATATAAATGGGATCATCGGTTCGATTGGTGTTGAAAATTCTAATGATGCAGAAGATACAGAATTTGAAAAAGGATCATTACGATCCAACGTATTAATGTCAATTACATCGTCTAGTTCGTCATCTTCCACAAGATCTAACGTTCGGACCATAGATATGCTAGTAGGCAGCGTGGTGGAATGGGTATTATAACACAACACATCTAAATCTTGCTCATCTATCATAATAAATAATTATAGTCGCTGGCGCTAAATTGCATAATCACTATTATATCCCTATATGCTCTCCGACCCAAAATCAGGCACTGTTGCAAAAACCATAATCACTGTTTTTTTGTTAGGTATAGGAATTGCTCAATCTCCTTGACCTGAACTATTGATTTATATAGAGTACCTTTGAGTACATTAGTGTATAGCATGGATTCAAAATCCGTTGATGGTAAGCATGAGAGTTCAAGTCTCTCCCTCGGCAAATGGAAATATTATCCTTATGACAATTTTAGGAATAAAGCATGAAAAATAAAATTACTATTGCTGCATTTTATAAATTTGTAAATTTGCCACATTTTCAAGAACTACAAATAAAAATCAAAAATTTTTGTATAAATCATGAAATTAAAGGTACTATTTTACTTAGTCAAGAGGGCATTAATTCAACAATATCTGGCTTAGATCATAATATACATGCAACTTTAAATTTTTTAAAAAGCCATAAAGAATTTGCGGATCTAAGTTATAAACTTTCTTATAATGATTCTTACCCATTTATACGATTAAAAGTACGTCTTAAAAAAGAAATAGTCACCCTTGGGGTGCCAAATGTTGACCCGACAAAACAAGTTGGCGAATATATAGATCCTGCTGATTGGAATAAATTAATTTCTGATCCAACAGTTATTAATATAGATACTCGTAATGAATATGAAGTAAAAATTGGTACTTTTAAAAATGCTATCAACCCACATATTAATACTTTTAGGGAATTTCCAAAATTTTTCACTGATAATTATAACTACATAGATCAAAACCAAAAAATTGCCATGTATTGTACTGGTGGCATTCGTTGCGAAAAATCTACTGCCTATTTATTACAGTTAGGTTTTAAAAATGTTTACCATTTAAATGGCGGGATCTTAAATTATCTACAAAAAGTTCCAAAGCAAGACAGTCTATGGCAAGGAGAATGCTTTTTATTTGATAATCGTATTGGAGTAGATCATAGCATTAACAAAGGATGCTACAACATGTGTCCTGGCTGTCGCCACCCAATATCACCTGAAGATCAGCAAGCTCCACAATATAAACATGGAATATATTGCCCACATTGTTTTGATTCTATTTCAGAAAAAACTATTAAGCGTGCCGAAGCACGCCTAAAGCAATTGATGTTAGCCAAAAAAAGTATTAATTTGGTACAATCAACAGGCTGATTTTATGTTATTTTCTTTTTTAGCTGGTAACGTAATTCTGGACCATATTTAGGGTTGCTATCAACATCATAGACTTCCATTCCAATTTTAGCAGCAGCTTTCCAAGAACCAGGATTATCTGTTCTTGCTGTCATGTTAATTCCCTCAAGATCTTCGTCCTTTATTTTATACCCTAATTTTTTTAACTTATTAGCATACTGGTACATAGTAACAACCTCTGTTGTTGCAACTCCACTATATTGTTTTGTCTCTGGTTTTTTACAACCAGTTTTTAAATCATATTCTTGTGCGATTTCTTGAGAAACTAGTGATCTGTGGCTCCAAGATGCAACTGTATTATAATAAAACATTTCTGTATATTTTTGGTCGTAATCACTACCACCTATACCATTTAGACCTAACAAATCCCCTGTATCAGAATCACTAACAATAAAAGCACTGTATAAATATAATTTATCTTTGCGATTGCTAAATCTTGTACTTAATGTATTTACTCTCGTTGTAGTTTGTTCTAAAGATCTTATTCCACCATCTGCATATTTTGCCCTAACCGCAGGTTGGCTATCCAACTGTTGGTTGATGGTTTCTGCATATTCAGGTTTCATAGATTCAAAATGATATGATATATCTTTATAAACAATATCAATATACACCTTAGTATTGCTACCATTTTCATCAATGGTTATATTAGCTTCTGGCATATTAAAATCTTTTTGTGTTTCTGCATAGCTAAGGTACTTTTGTATGATCAACTCTTTTGCATGATCTTCTTTTTGAGCAAGCATAAATATTCTCTCCATTTGGTTTTATAGTTTATATTGAAAATAATGTTTTATAAATAGTAATTAGTGGACTAATTAAATTATTTTGTTAAGATATACACATAATTTAATTAACAATTTAAAGAGTTACTAAATTATGGTAAAACATAAAGTATGCAACAAACTCGCGGATTAGACGCCAGACATGAACATGCTGCTAATTTAGTTGCAAGGGACACTAGACCCCTTGGCGTAAGAGTTGCAGAATGGATTACCAACCCATTTGTTTGCTTATCCTTTTACATTAGCTCAGCTGTTACCTGTTTTATTTACCCGTTATTTTGCGATATATTTCTGTTTTTTAATATATTATTATTTATTTTTATTAAATCTAGACCAATTACCTTGCCGTTTAAACTACCACAATCCTCTCGCCTAAAAGACTTAAATTATTTAAATCCTGGTTCATATAAACCAAATTTAGCTGGAGGTATTTCTTTTTTTGGTAATGAACGTAACTCTAAACAAGAATTATGGTTCACTAACGATGATTTACGTACCCATGTTTTAATTTTCGGCTCAACAGGAAGTGGTAAAACAGAAAGTTTAGTCTCGATTGCTTTTAATTCGTTAATGCATGGTAGTGGTTTTATATATGTAGATGGTAAGGGTGATAATAGTTTATTTGCGAAAATTTTTTCCATGGTACGGCAAATGGGGCGCGAAGATGATTTATTATTAATTAATTTTATGACTGGAGCTAGAGACGTTATTGGACCGCAAGCTAATCGTCTATCTAACACCATGAATCCATTTGCTAATGGTTCATCTAGCATGTTATCCCAACTTGTGATCAGTTTAATGGATGGTGCAAGTGGCGATCAAACTGGGGATATGTGGAAAGGTCGCGCTATAAATTTTGTAGAAAGTTTAATGGTTATTTTATGTGCTATGCGCGATGCAGGACATGTTTTATTAGATGCAAACTCCATTAGAAATTATTTTCTTATAGAAAAATTAGAATCTATAGTAATAGATTTAAAATTCCCAGTAAAAAATGATTTATATGTACCAATAGAAAATTTTCCACAAAAAATTATTGATCCTCTTAAAAATTATTTATTTAATTTACCTGGATATAATCCTAAAAATAAATTTAATCAAACAGGAGAAGTTCGAGAACAACATGGATTTATTACCATGCAATTAACTCGAGTTTTTGGATCGTTAGCAGATACTTATGGCCATATAATTCGTACTAATTTAGCTGAAGTGGATGTAAAAGATGTAGTATTAAATCGTCGTATTTTAGTAGTTTTATTACCAGCTTTAGAAAAATCACCAGAAGAATTGGCAAATTTAGGTAAAGTAATCATAGCATCACTTAAAGCTATGATGGCGTCAGGTCTTGGTGATAAAGTTGAAGGAAAATTTATAGATGTTATTAGCAGTAAACCAACAAATTCGTTATCTCCATTTGTATGCATAATGGATGAATATGGTTATTATGCCGTAAAAGGTTTTGCCATAGTGGCAGCTCAAGCTAGAAGTTTAGGATTTTCAGCAATATTTGCTGGACAAGATTTGCCTGCTTTTCAAAAGGCCTCTAAAGAAGAAGCTGCTTCCATTGGTGCTAACTGCAATATAAAAATTTGTATGAAATTAGAAGATCCACTAGACACTTGGGATTATTTTAATAAAACAGCTGGGGAAACTTACGTTACTAATGTTAGTGGTTTTCAATTAAATCCAGGCAGTGTTGCATTAAATTATCTAGACAGTAGAAGTACTTCTGTTGACAGAAGACAACGCATAGAATTATTAGATTTAAAAGAACAACGTGAAGGTGAGGCACATATTTTTTTCAAATCTAAAATAGTACGAGCCAGTATGTTTTTTGCAAATCCAAAACCAGTTATAGAGATCCGAGTAAATCAATTCTTAAAAGTAGACAAACCAGAATCTAAACTATTAATGGATATATCTAGCCGTATTAATAGTTTTTCTAAAATTCTTACTAAAACAATGAACCACCATCAATCTCCTCCAAATGAAGATATATCCTGCGTACAGTTAGCTTTATTAGAATCACCTGTAAAATCAAGTCAAATGGAACGTGCTATTGAGGCCATAGCTTCATTATTAGAATTACAAATTGAAAAACATTTAAATATAGATGGTCATTATGAATCTATAGATAGTAATAAAAAAATGAATGCCTTTACTAAATTACAAAATCCATCACCACATACGGTAGCATTAGTTGGTAGACACTTAGAGGCATTTTGTCAACCATTAATAAAAGCTAGTAATGTGTTAGAAACTTTTAAACAAATCGAAAATTTAAGTGGCGCAACGAATCAGCAAGCAGAAAAAATTGCGCAAAAATTATTATTAGAACTTGAAGCAACTTCTAGTTTCCTTAGTAACAACTTAGATCACGAAACTATACTAGCTAATTCACAATCTAAATTTATGGAAAGCTTAAATGATGTTTTAATGCTCTTTAATTTAGATCCTATTTCGTCTAGTCACGACGCAGCTCATGAATCAAATGAAACTTTACCAGAATTACCAAATTTAGATAAACCAGGAGAATAACAGCGCTACTCTTTTTTTGGCACTGCAAGCTTAATATGCAACTCTCTAAGCTGTTTTTCGCTTACATTATTGGGCGCATTCATTAATAAATCTTGAGCACTCTGATTTAAAGGAAAACAAATAACTTCACGTATATTTGGTTCATTAGCAATTAACATTACCATCCTATCTATACCTGGCGCTAAGCCACCATGTGGAGGCGCACCAAACTTTAATGCATTTATCAAACCACCAAATTTATCATCTACTGTTTCTTTGCTAAAACCAGCTATAGCAAATGCATTATACATTATCTCTGGCTTATGATTGCGAATAGCACCACTGGATAGCTCTATACCGTTTACTACAATATCATACTGGAATGCTTTTAGTGCCAATTGTTTTTCCACAGTATCAGCAGCTAACAAAGCGTCTATTCCACCCTGTGGCATAGAAAATGGGTTGTGGGAGAAATCAATTTTTTTATCCTCAATGTTCCATTCGTAATAAGGAAAATCAACAATCCAACAAAATTTATAAATATTTTTTTCTATTAAATTTAAATCTTCACCTAATTTAGTACGAATTTTACCAGCCATTTTAGAAGCGTTATCTACTAATTCACAAACAAAAAATATAGCATCATTATTTTTTAAATCTGCCATAGATTTAATTTGCTGCAATTCATTGTTGGTTAAAAATTTTGCAACTGGCCCTTTACAGCTGCCATCGTTCTCAAAACATATATAAGCCAACCCTTTAGCTGCTAATTCTGTCTTAGCAAAATCAGTTAATTTATCAAAAAAACTCCTAGGAAACTGAGCTGCATTTGGTGCAGGAATAGCCCGCACCACACAATTATTTTTTATTGCTTGTTTAAAAGTTGTAAATTCTGCTTCTTTAAAAACGGATGTTACGTCTACTATGGATAGTGGGTTCCTTAAGTCAGGTTTATCTGTTCCATACTTTAACATAGAATCGTGATAAGTAATTCTAGGAAATGGTGTATTGGTTACTTTAAAGTTAGAAAATTTTTCAAATGTACTAAATAACACTGGTTCTATAGTTGCAAAAACATCATCTTGAGTGACAAAGGACATTTCTATATCTAGTTGATAAAATTCCCCAGGAGCTCTATCAGCTCGTGCATCTTCATCTCTAAAGCAAGGTGCAATTTGAAAATATCTATCAAAACCAGACATCATTAATAATTGTTTAAATTGTTGTGGTGCTTGTGGTAGTGCATAAAATTTACCAGGATGCAACCTACTAGGTACTAAGAAATCTCTAGCGCCTTCTGGTGAACTGGCGGTTAAAATTGGAGTCTGAAACTCCATAAAACCTAAATGAATCATAGATTGTCTAAGATGATATACAATATTATTTCTTAGGATAATATTATTGTGCAGTTTTTCGCGTCGCAAATCTAAGAATCGATATTTTAATCTTAATTCTTCTGGAAATTGCGCATCACTATTTACATTTATTGGTAATAACTCAGCTACAGATTCTACTAATAACTCTTCTAAGATAACTTCTACATCACCCGTTGCTAAACTAGTGTTAATCGTATCTTGGGATCTAGCAACTACTTTACCAACTACCGTAATTACTGTTTCGAAACTTAGTTTGCTAAGAATTGCACATTTTTCTGGCTCTGCTGTAACAATTTGCGTCAACCCAAAATGATCACGCAAATCAATAAAGCAAACACTACCATGATCACGCCTTCTATGTACCCAACCAGATAGTTTTACTTTTTTATTAATATGAGATTTATTTAACTCATTACAATTATGTGTTCTGTATTTATGCATATACTAATCCAAAAGAAAGTAATTATATTAAATAATATAACAAAGTCCAACTGTCTTTCTTATGAATCCATGGCCGTCCAGCATATGCGTCAAGCGAACAGTTATTTAGGCCTCACCCAAACACTTTCAACTATAAGTCACGCTTACCACAGCCCTCTCCAGCTAACGCTGGTAGAGGGCTGAAACATTGTTATCATTAGATATTTTTTGCTATATTTTCCAGGATTTTTTTATAAGATATATTGAATCTTTATTAATATTAATGTTTCCGCCCTCTACCAGCGTTAGCTGGAGAGGGCTGTGGTAAGCGTGACTTATAGTTGAGAGTGTTTGGGTGAGGCCTAAACTAACAAATCAACTGTTCGCTGAACGACCATGCTATGAATACGTGAATAATATCTGCAAGATAATCTTATTGCTTACATTTAGCTTTTGGTGAAGTATTATTAATTTTAATTGCCGAAGTCTCGTTGTTAGTATTTTGATTATCAGAAAAATGATCTAATCTATTGGTACGACAACTATACAAGTCACCCAACCAAGTTATGGAGTTGTTAGTTTGATTAATTATTTTATTATCAGTATCATATATTTTGGTTAACACATTAATTATTTGTATAAATTCTACTGAATACATAAATTTATTCTCCTATATAATAAACTGTTAATAACTCAACGATGTATGAAATATACTGTATTATTTTAGGATAATTATAAAAATTTTCTTGATATTTTGATAATTATCAAATCATTTACTTTATGCCAGTAGCTAACCAATTTTTTTATCCGTTAGTGAGAACTATGATTATCTTGATTAGGTGTCGTCTCTGGACTGATTGCAGCATTATTGTCTTGATTAGGTGTCGTCTCTGGGCTTGTTGAAACATTGTTATCTTGATTAGGCGTCACTGGACTTGTTGAAATATTGTTATCTTGGTTAGGTGTCACTTGACTCGTTGAAACATTGTTATCTTGGTTAGGTGTCACTGGACTTGTTGAAACACTGTTATCTTGATTATTCGGAACAATAGAATTACTGGTAGCCATAGGAATAGGAATTAAATTGTGTTCAGGAGCCTGAACAATTTTAGGTTTTACCTTACCAACACTAGCTAAATCTTGAATTTGAACAATTTTTACTCCCAATGGAGCATATTGCTCTGGCATTCTAACTACTAAAATATCTAAAGTTAACTCCAAATCCAGTTTAATTTCTTGACTACGAAATTTTAAAATAAATGGCAAAGCTATTTCCCAAGCATACCTACCATCCACCACCCCATCTTTAACAATTCTAGGAGCACCAGTTGGTCTACCAGAAAGAATCATTTTTTTATTAACTACTTGTTGCATATTTTTATGTTCTGTGATCATTTTCAAATAACTAGCAACACCTATAGAATCAAAATATTCCTCTATTTTTTCGCTAATTTTATTATAATTATGATAATTAAAACTAAAACTCACAATCATAGCCTCTGTAACCCAATTAAGTAATTCTGCATCCGTTAAACCTGGTTGCTCTAGTGGCATAGTTTCTATTAATTGATCATCTCTTTTAAAAGGAAAATATACTGGTTCTGGATCTGCTTGATATTGCATTACTATAAATACAATTAAACTGCCTAAAAAAATTAATTGTAAAAATATAACTAAACGCAACCAGCCCAAAGAATCCCTGGCAAACATATTTTTATGAGTAATAGTAATTTCCGACATAATCTACCCTATTCTAGCTAAACTCTTGGCTCCAAGTTAACTACAACAATAGACAAACCAAAAAATGGAGATTGCAAAGTGCTTACTCGTAAAACCCATAATTTAGCAGTAACTTTTTGAATTAACGGTTCATCAGTAATATTTTCATAAAAGATATCAACTGGTACAAAAATTTGCCATGCATAACGATTATTAACAACGCCAACTTTTTTAAGCACTGGCTCGCTAACAATATTAGCACGAACCACCCTCATACCGTCTTTAATGCTTTCTAGATTTTTAGATTCAAATAACGCCTTCATAAACAATTCGTGCGCACCTGATGCAAAATAATTACGTAAATCCTGTAAAGTACGACGATAATTAATATAATCATAATCAAACATTGTAAGAACCACTTGTTTAACCCAATATAACACTAATGCATTATTACTATCTGGGTCCAAAGTATTTACATTAATTTTTGGCTGATCAAGTAAAAATCCCTGATTATCGGTTAAAAGCCCACTTAATTTTAAATGGTTAACGTTTAATGGTGGCATATCTATAAGAATTCCATCTGGAGTAGTTGGAAAATATCTAGAACCACTTGTTGCTTTTTGTTGATAATAATAAAAACTTATAACCAATGCTAACAACGTTATAGCTAAACAATTAGCGGCTATAATTGAACGATAATTATGGAAATAAAAACTATTTCTGACATTAATGATATCTAAACCGCTTTCAATTTTATTATCCAAGGGAGTTATCCATATGCTTCACGTTAGACCCTGCAGAACTCGTACATTTTTCACTCGCGTACGCGGCAAGCTACACTCAAGCAAACTCTCGTTTAAAAGTACAAGTTCTGCAGGCCTAACTATTAATTATAAGTATATTATGGATTATTTATTTATAGAATGTATATATAAATTATGTTAAATTTATTTTTTTAATTTATCAGTCAATAAATAGAGTTAATCAATATGTCAATTACTGAACAAGATATTCAAAAATTAGCAGAGCTGGCTAAATTAGATATACACACCAACAACACTGATTTTAGCAATAAATTAACTGACAATTTAAACAATATTTTAAAATTATTTGAACAACTTCATGCTGTTGATACAACCAATATCGAGCCAATGATCCATGCTGATGATAACGCTAAACAACGCTTGCGAGCAGATCTTGTAACTGAAAATAATGTTCGTGATATTATGCAACAGATTGCCCCACCAAACAGTATAGATGGCGGGCTTTATTTAGTCCCAAAAGTTATAGAAAACAACTAACTAACAATTAATAAACAAAGCACCAGGTAAAACTATATGCTAAATAAAACTATTGAAGAATTATCGATCAGCTTAGCTAAAAAAGAATTTTCTAGTCTAGAATTAACTAGTTTTTTTTTAGAACGTATTTCAAAATTACAAAAAAAATTAAATAGTTTTATTACTATTACTAAAGATTTAGCAATAGATTCTGCTAAAAAAGCAGATTTAATTTTAGCTAAAAAACAAAACAATATTCCTCCATTAACTGGTATCCCTATCGCCCATAAAGATATTTTTTGCACTAATGGAATTAAAACAAGTTGTGCTTCCAAAATGTTAGATAATTTTGTTGCACCTTACGATGCAACAGTTGTTACTAGATTACATGATCAAAATACTATAATGCTAGGCAAAACCAATATGGA
Source organism: uncultured Francisellaceae bacterium (assembly GCA_903822055.1). Classification (GTDB taxonomy): domain Bacteria; phylum Pseudomonadota; class Gammaproteobacteria; order UBA6186; family Azoamicaceae; genus UBA6186. The sequence goes on from CAIJNR010000071.1 coordinate 13,929, forward strand.
TGAATTTGCTATGGGTGCTAGCAACGAAACTAGCTATTTTGGTCCAACCTGTAATCCTTGGGATCTAAATAAAGTAACTGGCGGATCATCTGGCGGTTCCGCTGCATGTGTTGCAGCTAGGCTAGCACCAGGAGCAACTGGCACAGATACAGGTGGTTCTATTCGTCAACCAGCTGCTTTTTGTGGAATTACTGGTTTAAAACCCACTTACGGCAGAATATCTCGTTATGGAATGGTAGCCTTTGCCTCTAGCCTTGATCAAGCAGGTCCAATGGCCAAAACTGCCAAAGATTGCGCTATGTTACTACAACATATGGCAGGAATTGACCCAAAAGACTCAACAAGCACAGATCTAAAAGTTCCAGATTATTTAGAAAAAATAAACAATGATCTTTCTGGGATCAAAATTGGCTGTCCAAAACAATTTTTTGATAACAATTTAAATAGCTCCATTGCTGAATTAATAAATAATGCTATAACTCAATATCAAAAGTTAGGCTGCACTATCAAAACCATAGATTTACCTAATGCTAACCTAGCCATACCAGCCTATTACATTATTGCCCCAGCAGAATGTTCTTCTAATTTATCCAGGTATGATGGGGTTCGTTTTGGTTACCGTTACGAACAAGCTACTAACTTAGATGAATTATATAAAAAATCCAGATCAATCGGCTTCGGCACCGAAGTCAAGCGTCGTATTTTAATTGGTACCTATGTGCTATCTTCAGGTTATTATGACGCTTATTATATAAAAGCCCAAAAGGCTCGTCGTTTAATTGCTAATGATTTTAAAGCAGCCTTTAAAGATGTTGATGTCATAATAGCACCAACCGCACCAGAAACAGCTTTTGGTTTTGGAGAAAAATCTGCTGATCCAGTTAAAATGTATTTATCAGATATTTATACTTGTAATGTAAATTTAGCAGGATTACCTGCAATATCTATCCCAGTTGGATTTAGTAATAAGTTACCAGTTGGTATGCAAGTTATTGGTAATTATTGGCAAGAAGATTTAATTTTAAATTGTGCTCATAAATATCAACAAGTAACTAATTGGCACTCAGAAATACCGCCTGAAATTAAATAACGGAGTTAATAAAAATATGAATAGTAATTCACAAAATACTGAATGGGAAGCAGTTATAGGTTTAGAAGTTCATGCTCAATTAACAACTAAATCAAAAATTTTTTCAGGTGCTGCAACTGATTTCGGAAAAGAACCAAACACTCAAGCATGCGCTATTGATTTAGGATTACCTGGGGTATTACCAGTATTAAATACAGCAGTTATTACTATGGCAGTAAAATTTGGACTAGCCACAAATGCTACTATTGCTAAAAAATCTGTTTTTGCTAGAAAAAATTATTTTTATCCAGATTTACCAAAAGGTTATCAAATTAGCCAATTTGAAGAACCAATAATAATAAACGGCCATTTAAATATCACAACTAAAGATAATATTCAAAAAAAAATTCGTATTACTAGAGCCCATTTAGAAGAAGATGCTGGAAAATCTTTACACGAAGATTTTCATGGATGTACTGGAGTAGATTTAAATCGTGCTGGCACTCCATTAATCGAAATTGTTTCAGAACCAGATTTACGTTCTGCTTCAGACGCTATTAGTTATTTAAAAACATTGCATTCCTTAGTTAAGTATTTAGATATTTGTGATGGCAATATGCAAGAAGGATCTTTTCGTTGTGATGCTAATGTCTCCGTACGCCCAATAGGCGTTCAAACCTTAGGTACAAGAGTAGAAATAAAAAATCTTAATTCATTCAAATTTATTGAAAAAGCTATAAATTACGAAATTGAAAGACAAATCAATGTTATAACCAGTGGTAAAAAAGTTTCACAAGAAACAAGATTATATGATGTTGCTAACAATATGACTAAATTAATGCGTTCCAAAGAAGAAACTAATGACTATCGCTATTTTCCAGATCCAGATTTACTCCCAGTATACTTAGACGAACAATTTATAAATGATGTTAGAGAAACTTTACCAGAATTACCTCAAAAAAAAGCTGAACGTTTTATTAAACAATATGCTTTATCTGAATATGAAGCAGCATTATTAACTGTAAGCCGAGACCTAGCAAATTTTTATGAAGATACTGTCAAAAATACTAATCAAGCCAAATTAAGTGCTAATTGGATTTCTGGGGAATTACTAGCTGCATTAAATAAACATGATTTAGAAATTAATAATTCTCCCATTACTCCACAAATTTTAGCTAAATTAATAAATCGTATATCTGATAATACTATTTCTGGAAAAATTGCTAAACAAGTATTTGAAATTGCATGGGAAACTAAAGACGATCCAGACTTAATTATTAAACAACACAATTTAATTCAAGTTACTGATCAATCTACTATAGAAAAACTTATAGAACAAATTATAAGTAATTTTCCAGAACAAGCAGCAGAATATAGAAATGGGAAAGATAAATTATTCGGATTTTTCGTTGGCCAAATAATGAAAGAAAGTAAAGGTAAAGCCAATCCAGATCTAGTCAATCAATTGTTAAAACAAAAATTAGATTCTAAATAATATTCCAACAGATATAGTATACGCATCTTTAAATGGTTTATTATTAGGCTCACCTGGATCTCTAAATCTTATTTTGGAATATTGATCAAAGTACCCCATAGCTCTAATTGCAGAATTACTACCCAATAAATAACGTATTCCAACTCCAGCCCTAGCTATAGTATTAGTTTTAGTAACAATTTGTTTAAAAGTTACACCATTTCCTTCAAGATCAGTTGCGATAAATGTTACATTAGGACGAACAAAACTAATACCAATTGCTGACACTATACTTAATTTATCATAAAAATTTGTAAAAAAATTAAGATCAAAGTGAGTGTTTCTAAATCTGACTTGTCCATTAAATTTTTTTGGTGCATCTAAGGTTGTTCCAAAAAAAGTATCACCTGTTGATAAAACACTTTCTTTAGATCTTCTAGTAGTTGATAAATAACCAATTTCTAACATAATACTTTCCAAGTTATAACCAATATAAAAATTAGAACCAGGTTTAGAGCTTCTAAAAATTTTACCATAATCACTTCTGGCACCCACAAAAGTATAAATACCATCCATTCCAAAACTATATTTATCAACTTCACTAGCAGACGGTTTAGATAATTCTGATAAATCAAATAAATCTTTAGCATGAGCAGACTGATGAACTACATTTAAACTAATAAACGCAAGTCCGATTAGAAAATCTAAAAAATATTTATATCCTCTTTTAAAATCCATTTCAAATCTCCATTTAGACATCCACCCGGTGCTTTCGCACCGGCATCCGGTGTGAAGGCGAAGGAGGTACACATTTACATCACAAACACCATCAAATTCTTATCATTTTTATAGTATAGAGGTAAAACATAATATTAAAAATCTAATGTACCTCCTTCGCCTTCACACCGGATGCCGGTGCGAAAGCACCGGGTGGATGCAAAAAAGGCATTGTTTATCACTAAACAATGCCTTTCTCGCAACTTCTATCATGTTTACTTGGCAATAGCCAAATAACTTGATTGTTCTTTAGCTTACCATCTTACGAAAGCACCTAAAGTCCAAGCATAAGTACTTTTTAATGGTTTGTCGGTCATTCCAGAAACACCATTTTTTGCTGTTCCAGTATTAAACCTTAACCTAGAAGTACCTTCCCACATTACTCGACTACGTACACCAAACATGCCTTGAGTATACTGAACCCCAACACCTAAACGAGGAATCATTTTACTTTTTCCTGATATAGTTTTGATAGGATCATTAGCAACACCACCTAAATTAGTAATATTTAATTTTGGTTTAGTAGATGCCAATCCAATAGTTCCTAAGAAAGCAAATGAATCACCAGCAGGATATTGACCATTTAAGTCTAAATGCCAACTGCGATAACCTAATTTAACTTCTTGTTTAGTATTAGCTTGCATTACAGTACCAAACATATTAAAACCACTTGTATCAGAGATTTTAGCACGTTTGTTAGATTTGGTATAACCAATTTCTCCAGCTAAACAATCATGGAATTTAAGACCAGCAAACAACGTACCATTATTATTTGGTTTGTTGGTTGGCAGTATTCTTTTCCAATAATCTTTACCTTGAGTGTAACTTAATTTATATTCTAATCCTAAGTATGGATTAGCAACCCAGTTGTAGTGTGCGTAACTAGCATTTGCAGCAACACATACTCCAGTTGCAACCAAAAACTTAAAAACAGGTTTCATGGCCATGTTTATTCACCTCTTTTATCTATAAAGTTAATTTAGTTTTATTCAACTCTTTCAATCATTAAAAAATTGATAGAGCAGTGTAAACTTTCTCTCGTTTTTTGTAAACAAAATATTTCTAAATAATAAAAACCTTCTGTTTACGCCCTTATGCTATGTTTTTACAACAATTTATTAGCACAATCAAGTTTTATATCGCCAAATGTTTTGTTTACTTGAATATTTTTTAAAATATTTAAATAATCTTATAGTTTTTTTGCGACCACCACCCTGTCTAGGCCTGATAGGTCTTTAAAGCTTTCTAGATCAGAGAATTTTGCAGTCCGTAACAAACTAATAATTTGCGATGCTTGATTAACTCCATGTTCCAATAATAAATAGCCATTAGTAGTTAAATAATTTTGACTTGCGCAAATTATTTCTTCCAAACAACCCAATCCATTATTAGATGTAAATAATGCTAATTTTGGTTCATAAAATATTTCTTGACTGCATAAATTAATTTCATTTAAAGCTATATAAGGTGGGTTACTGATTATTAAATTAAATTTACAATTTAAAGATGTAAAATTTTCAAACCAATTTCCATATAAAAAATTTACATTATTAATATTTAAATTTTTAGCATTGACTCTCGCAACATCCAATGCTGCCATACTAATATCAGTCGCTGTAACTATTGTATTTGGACGATGTTTAGCAATTGCTAATGCTATAGCTCCACTACCAGTACCTAATTCTAAAATAGTAGCTTGACTATCTCTTGGTAATTTTTCTAAGGCTTGCTCTACTAAAATTTCTGTTTCTGATCTTGGAATAAGAACATCTTTAGTTATTAGTAAATTTAAATCCCAAAAATTTTTATTTCCAATTATATAAGCAATTGGTTCATGATCCGCTCTTCTAGACACTAAATTATGAAATTTCATAGCTTGTTCAGTTGAAATTATATTTTCCGGATGACCTTTTAAAAAACTACGATCTATTTTTAATACATGACATAATAAAATTTCCAGATCCAATATTGGAATTTTATCATGCGAACATAAAGAATATAAATCATTATATTCTTTAATTAAATATTTTAAATTCGAGTCAATCTTACCCTCCTTCGCTTTCGAAGGAGGGTGGCCACCACTTGGCGACCGGGTGGATGCTACCATAGCGGCAAACTACTCATTAATAGCTGCCAATAAATCCGTTTGATGTTCTTCTATCAAAGGTTCTATTATTGGATTTAATTCACCATCAATTATATTTGGCAAATTATAAATCGTTAAATTAATACGATGATCAGTAACCCTACCTTGAGGAAAATTATAGGTTCTAATACGTTCAGATCGATCACCAGTACCTACTAAATTACGCCGCTGGGAATCGATCGCTGTTTGCTGCTTTTCTTGTTCTTTAGCTAAAATTTTAGCTTGCAATAACCCCATCGCTTTGGCTTTATTACGGTGTTGCGATCTATCATCTTGACACTCTACTACAATACCAGTGGGAATGTGGGTAATACGTACTGCAGAATCGGTACGATTTACATGTTGACCACCAGCACCAGATGCCCTAAATGTATCTATTCTTAGATCAGAATTTTCAATTTGGACACATTCAACTTTTTCTAATTCTGGTAAAACAGCCACAGTACAAGTTGAAGTATGAATTCGCCCCTGAGATTCAGTAACAGGTACTCGTTGTACTCTATGCACCCCAGATTCAAATTTTAAACGAGAAAAAGCCCCAGCACCTATAATTCTTAATATTATTTCTTTATGTCCACCTTGTTCAGCAAAACTCTCATTTAAAATCTCGATTTTCCATTTAGTACGTTCTGCATAACGACAATACATACGACATAGAACACTTGCAAATAACGCAGCTTCGTTACCACCAGTACCTGCTCTAATTTCTAAAAATATATTATGACTATCATGTGGATCGGTTGGTAACAATAAAATTTTTAACTGACGTTCAATTTCTTCTTGTTGTTGTTCAAAATCTTTTAATTCTGCAAACGCTAATAATCGTATTTCTTCGTCTAAATCTTTAGTTAAACCAATTGCTGCTTCGATATTCTCTGTAGCCTTAATATATTTTTCAAACAATTTAACTACAGGCTCTAAATCAGAATATTCTTTAGATAAATCACGAAACTTATTTTGATCAAAAGCCAGATCATAATTATTAGCAAGTACTACACCAATTTCCAAATGACGTTTGGACAACAAAGTTAGCTTATCTAAAATGGATTGCTTCATAAATAACCTGATAGGTCTGCTCTAAAAATTAGTCATTATACATGATGCTTAATCTTTGGCAAATTTAGTCGATAGATTAACTGAACAGTATTGCTTGGAGATCTCTCTTTTGCGCATAACACCACCTATTATATTAATTGGATTAACAACCTTAATAACGTTTGGTATTAATAGCGATGCTGCCACTAAAAATATTACCCAAAATACCAACCAAAGCAATGTATCAGATACAAGGTCAAATGTAAAAACTGCCATAGATACCGCCAATAGCAGCGAAGATCAAGATATCAATAATATTTATCAATTTTTATTAGCAGACATTGCTATTTCTAGACAACAGAGATCCGTTGCTATAGAAAATTTTCAACAATTATTAAAAACCACTCAAGATCCAGAAATCGCCGAAATTTTAACTGAACTTGCTATAGAAACAGAAAACTATCAATTATCCTTATTTGCAGCTAAACAATGGGCTGAACTGTCTCCAAACAACTTTAATGCCCAATTAATAGCTATTGCAATATTATTAGGTAACGACCAATTATTGGTAGAAAAGTTTCTTCAACAAGCAATAAAAATTGATCCTAAAAAAGCCAATAGCCAATTATCTGGGTTACTACCAAAATTATCTGATCCACATAAATTATTGTTAGAAAAAGCTCTTAAATCATTAGTTAATCAAAATCCAAACAATCCAACTAATCAACTTTGTTTAGCTCAAATTGCAGCACAATTGGGTAATATAAAAACTGCTGAAAAAGCAATTAAAATTACATTACAACTAAAACCAAATTTAACTCAAGCAATATTTTTACAAGCAAAACTAATTAGATACTCCACCAAATCCGATACACCTGCTTTAAATTATTTACACCAACAAGTAGTAAAATTTACTAACAATGAAGAATTAAGTTTATTCTATGCCAATGCTTTATTAGACAATAATAAAAATACTGAAGCATTATTGATCTTAAAAAAACTACTAGATAGTAAAAGTAGAGATTATGCACTAGAAGCCAATTTATTAACTGCAGAAATTTATTTACAAAAACCAACTGTAAATATAAAACAAGCTAAAATACATTTAAACAAATTAATTAATACTGATTATGCAACTAGTAAAGTATATTTTATGTTAGGACAAATTGCTGAGCAACAAATGGATGACCAGACAGCAATTCACTTATACACTTCGATTGAAGAAGAACCATATCATATTGTCGCATTTTTACGAGCAGCATTATTATTAGCTAACAATCAACAATTATTACCAGCAATCGACATTTTAAATCAAGCTCAACCAGAAACTTTATTAGAAAAAAAACAATTATTATTATTTAAAATTGAATTGGCACTTGAACTAAAAGATTTATCATTAGCCATCAATAATGCCAATGAAGGTTTAGAAATGTTACCTAATGATATAGATTTTTTATACGCTCATAGCGTAATTTCCAGTTTGAATAATCAAATGTTAGTTGCCGAAAAAGATTTAAAACACATAATTACTATTCAACCAGAAAATCACAATGCACTAAATGCTCTTGGATTTATTTTAACATTACACACTAATAGACAACAAGAAGCATTTAATTACTTACAACAAGCTTTGCAACTATCTCCAGGAAATCCATTATATATGGATAGTATGGGCTGGTTATTATATCATATGGGAAAGATACCTGATTCATTAGAAATGCTTTCTAATGCTTACAAAATAAGCGATAATTTAAATATTGCCGTTCATTTTGGTGAAGTATTATGGAATAATGGACAAAAGCAAAAAGCAACTGCTATTTGGAAAAAAGCTTGGCAAACAGATCCTAATGATTTAGACTTGTTAAATACTTTGAATCAATATCAAATATCTTTTAAACCAAAATAAATAGATCTAATGGCCTGAAAAAAACTAACTTGTACTTTTTTCACTCGCGTACGCGAGCTGCGCTCAGACAGACACTCATTTAAAAGTACAAGTTAGTTTTTGCAAGGGCCATAATTACATGAATATAATTCCAACTACAAATTTCATTAGTGCTTTTCGCACAGTACCTAAAACTGGCGTAATTTATGTAACAACTGAAGCTCAAAAAGAAGGGTTTTCCCAAAACAATGGAATAGATTGGGCAAATCTTGGCCAAGGAATGCCAGAATGCGGATCCTTAAAAGGCGCAGCTCCTAGAATAGAATCCATTATTTTTGATGATTTAATGCAAGAATATGCTCCAGTTCCTGGTATTAGTGAGCTAAGAGATGCAGTTGCCAACATGTATAACCGTAGATTTAGACGTGGAATGAAATCTCAATATTCCGCAGAAAATGTAGCTATTTCGGCAGGTGGACGCGTAGCACTTACTAGAGCTGCAGCATCGTTGGGACAAATTCATCTTGGACACTTTTTACCAGATTACACAGCTTATGAAGAATTACTTGATATATTTCGTCTTTTCACTCCAATTCCAATTCCACGTGAACCAGCTAACGGCTATACATATTCAACCGAAGAACTTAAAAAAGAAATTATCGGTAGAGGTCTCTCTGCAATTTTACTTTCAAACCCATGTAACCCTACAGGACAAATTATTGCCGGCCAAGATCTCTCTGATTGGTTAGGAGTATCCAGATCCTTGGGATGTGCTTTTTTAATGGATGAATTTTATTCGCATTATATTTGGAACGATAAAGCACCGATGATCAGTGCTGCTGGATATATCGAAGATGTAAATCAAGATCAAGTAATCATTATTGATGGACTGACCAAAAATTGGCGTTATGCTGGTTGGAGAATTGCCTGGACTATAGGACCACGTTCGGTTATAGAAGCAATCTCTTCTGCTGGAAGTTTTTTAGATGGTGGTGCATCAAGACCACTACAAAAAGCCTCAATACCACTTCTTGAAGATCAAATTATTGACGCTGAAAATAACGCTATTCAATTAGTATTTCGTAAAAAAAGAAACTTCTTATTAGAACAATGTCGTTCTATGGGAATGATTATAAGAAATGAGCCACAAGGAACATTTTACGTTTTTGCTGATCTCTCACAACTTCCAAAACCAATTTCAACTGGCATGTCTTTCTTTAAAGCTGCTCTTAAAGAAAAAGTTATTTGCGTCCCAGGAGAATTTTTTGATGTAAATCCAGGCAAGAGAAGACCTGCTACTTTTTCACGCTTTCATCAACATTTAAGACTTTCTTTTGGACCAACAGAAACATCACTACAGCTTGGTTGTGATAGATTACAAAAAATGATTGCAAAATTTTCTAATGATTAAAATCCATCAAATTCAACATTGCTAAGCGATAAGCATAAGGCTGTGAGTTATTTTCTTAAAATTATTAAATATTAACCTAAATGTTAAGTTAAAACAGCTCTTGGTACATTAGCACTATTTTCTTTTTCAGAAGAATCTTTTACCACATTAGACTCTCCATCTTCAAAAGATAATGATTTTGATACTTGGCTAGTGTTAGCCAAAAATGTTAAAGGTAGATTTTTTTTCGATGGGGAAAGCACTCTAACAGGAGAGGCAGAAGCTTTAGCAGTAGAAAGAGAAGACTTATCAGTAGAAGGTGGATTAGAGAGATAATCACTAAATTCTAGTCTCCCATTTGCTGGTGTAGGAACAAACGAATATTGAGCTAGTGGCGTTGTAGTTGTTGGCGTCGTTGTGATTGGCGGATTAGGATCAATAGTTAATGTTCTTTTCATGCCTTACTCACTATAAAAATACAAGTTTCATTACAAAATGACATAATCAAAAAGTTAAATGATGTCACTATACAATGCCAACCACCATAAGTAAATACAAAGATCTCATTTATTGGCTAAGCGTCATGCAACCTATCCACTTCTAATGCCATACCAATTTGATTGCAAAATCCTTCTAAAAGGTGCAGTTGTTCTGGAATAAGCAACCTACTAGGATCTTTGGGTAAAATTCGCAACACTCCTAACGAACCTTTAGAGCCAAGTAATGGAATATATACTGCCGAATTATCTGGTAAAGTTTGAGTACCCAAACCTGCAAGTATACCTGATCCATAAACCCACATAGCCACGCTTTGTTCTTTAGGAGTTAAATTAGTATTGGCATGGATTGAAGGATAGGTAATAAGTTTATGAGTTAATTTATTATTAGAATTAGAATATGTAGCAGAAGACTGATCAGGCAACAATATTAATACTTTACTGTCAAAAATATTTGATATATGTCTAATCGCTAATTCTAATAGTTTATTTGTACCGCGCGTCTTAATAAGTTGTTTATTTAACAAATGCATGGTTGTCATGCTTTGTTCTCTAATTCTAAAAAAAATTTCTTGGCGTTTAAAACGCAAACTTAAATAAATGATTAATTGAGATACAAGCAATATCACGCTGAAAATTACTATGTAATGTGAATCATGCCACGATGGATCTAATCCTAAATATTCAAACAATAAAAAATTTACAAACAAACATGATACAATGCTTACAACAACAATTGTGTAATAAATATTAGCAGTTAATCCAAAAAAACATTTTTTAAATTTGTTACAAGTTTTGAAATTATGTGTGTTTTCTTGATAATCAGCCCGCAAAACATGTAAATCTATTGCATTGCTACTACGCATTAATTCATCAGCAACACTAGAATTAAATATTTCTGCCCAACGAGATCTAATGCTTTTACCTAAAATTATTCTAGTTATATGATGATCATTAGCAAAATTAACAATAGATTTTGGAACACTATAACCACTTATAGTTAAACTTTGACCACCCAATTGTTCAACTAATTGTAGATTACGGATCACACTACTACGTTCTTCGATTGATAACTGCAAACTTGGTGTTTCTACGTGTATAGCAGTCCATTCTGCCTTAAGTCTTTTAGCTATTCTAAAAGTTGTGCGAATTAATTTAGCAGAATTAACATTTGGCCCAACACATACTAATAATCGTTCCATCATTGGCCAGATTTTTTCTATAGACTCTCCACGTCTATGTAACAATACTTTAGCATCTACTTGCTCTACAGTTGCTCGCAATGCTAATTCACGTAATGCAATTAAATTATCTTTGCGAAAAAAATTATCAACCGCTACAACTGCATCAATTGATACATATACTTTACCTTCTTTAAGACGCTCAATTAATTCTTCTGGTGGTAAATCTATTAACTCTATAGCATAAGCTTTTTCTAATATTGTATCTGGAACAGTTTCTCTAACTACAATACCAACGAATTGAGTGACAATATTATTTAAGCTTTCTATATGTTGAACATTAACTGTTGTATAAACATCAATACCTGCATCTAATAGTTCTATAATATCTTGCCAACGTTTAGGATGGATTGAGCCTGGTGCATTAGAATGAGCTAATTCATCTACAAGTAATAATTGTGGCTTACGTTTTATAGCTGCATCTAAATCAAACTCTGGCAATTGTTTTTCTCGATACAAAACAAGGTTTTTCGGAAGTATTTCCAATTGTTTTATTAAAGATTCTATTTCGTGACGACCATGAGTTTCTATTATACCAGCTACTACATCCACACCTTCTTTTAATTTTTCAATTGCACTTGTTAGCATTGTATGGGTCTTACCAACACCTGGTGCTGCACCTAAATAAATTTTTAATTTACCTTGTGATTGCCGTAATTCTTCTTTCTGAACATAACCAAGCAATTCGTTAGGGTTAGGTCGTTCTAGATCTTCCATATATTTTTATCCAAATTTATTCGGATTTATCCATACAATTTAATGCTAAATTTAATTTTAAAACATTAACCCTTGACTCCCCTAAAAAACCAAACTGTGGTTTTTCTGTATATTTATTAATTAAATCATCAATAACATTTTTTGATAAGTTGCGTAATTTAGAAATCCTTGCCGCCTGATAAAACGCAGCAGCCGTACTAATATGTGGATCTAATCCACTACCAGAAGCTGTTACTAAATCTGTTGGGATAGCTAATATGTTATTTTGATCTATCTTTTTTAATTCTTTTATTCTAGTATGTACTTTATTAATTAATAACACATTAGTAGGACCCAAATTAGAACCACCAGAATACATAGAATTGTATGGAAAATCTTGAGTTGCAGATGGGCGAGAAAAAAAATGTTTTGGATCATTAAAAAACTGACCAATCAATTCTGAACCAACAATTTTTTGATCTTTAACAATTAAGCTGCCATTAGATTTATATGAAAATAATATTTGCGCTAATCCGGTAATAAACAACGGATAAAATCCACCAGTTATTACTGTAAATATTAAGAGTAATGATAGTGCTGTTTTACATTTGTATATCATAAAATATTTAATTTTTGCACAATATAGTCAATAGTTTTTATTCCAACAAAAGGTGTAACAAAACCACCAACACCATAAATTAATATATTACTTCTAAGCAAATCAACTGCTGAAATATTACGGTAATTTACTCCTTTTAACGCTAAAGGTATAAGACATAACATGATTAACGCGTTAAAAATAACCGCTGATAAAATTGCACTTTGTGGGGTTGCCAAATGCATAACATTTAAACTATTTAATGCAGGATATGTACTAGCAAAAGCAGCCGGCAAAATAGCAAAATATTTAGCTACATCATTTGCAATACTAAATGTTGTTACTGTTCCTCTAGTTATTAAAAGTTGCTTACCAACTTCAACTATTTCAATAAGCTTGGTTGGATTAGAATCTAGATCAATCATATTACCAGCTTCTTTTGCAATTTGTGTGCCAGTATTCATAGCAACTGCTACGTCAGCCTGTGCTAATGCTGGAGCATCATTAGTACCATCACCTGCCATAGCAACTAACCTACCTTCTTTTTGTAAACTACGAATTAAATCTAATTTATCTTTTGGAGTAGCCTGTGCTAGAAAATCATCAACCCCTGCTTCTGCTGCAATTGCCGCAGCTGTTAATTGATTATCTCCTGTTACCATTATAGTTTTTATGCCTATACGTCTAAGCTCTATAAATCTTTCTCGAATACCACCTTTAATAACATCTTTTAATCTAATTATTCCAAGAACTTTGGATTTTGATGCAACAAGTAATGGAGTCTCTCCTTGTTTAGATATACTATCTACTAATTCGTGTACTACAGAATCAATTTGTCCACCATTAGAATTAATATAATGGGTTATCGCTTCTGGTGCACCTTTTCTAATTTCATAATTTTTCAAATCTATACCACTCATTCTAGTTTGAGCCGTAAAAGGTATAAATTTACATCCTAGTTGTTCTAAATTTCTACCACGTATTCCGTATTTTTCTTTAGCCAAAATAACAATGCTACGACCTTCAACAGTTTCATCAGCTATAGATGAAAGTTGGGCAGCATGAGCTAAAAATTTTGGATTTACGTTACCAACAGGAATAAATTCACTAGCTTGTCGATTACCTAAGGTTATTGTGCCAGTTTTATCTAATAAAAGTACATTAACGTCCCCTGCAGCTTCTATTGCTCTTCCAGATAATGCCACCACATTATGTTTAATCATACGATCCATACCAGCAATCCCAATAGATGATATCAAACCACCAATTGTAGTTGGTGCTAAACAGACAAAAAGAGCGACAAGTACTGTAACAGTTACAACCGTACCTGACTGCATAGAATTAACACTATAAATAGAATATGGTAATAAAGTAGCACAAACTAATAAAAAAATTATGGTAAATGTTGCTAATAAAATATTTAAGGCCACTTCATTTGGAGTTTTTTGTCGCTTAGCACCTTCTACCAAACCAATCATATGATCCAAGAATGCTTCACCAGGGTTAGCAGTGATTTTTATAACCAACCAATCTGAAGTAACCCTAGTTCCACCAGTAACCGCACTTTTATCTCCTCCACTTTCTCTAATAACAGGTGCACTTTCCCCTGTTATAGCACTTTCATTCACGGAAGCAATTCCTTCTATTACCTCACCGTCGCATGGAATATAATCGCCTTCTTCAACAAGAACATAATCGTCTATTCGGAGCAATGCAGATTTAATTAATGTGATTGAAGAATCACGTTCTTTAGAAGAAAGTTTTTTTGCCAAAATAGAATGACGTGTTTTACGTAAAGATGCAGCTTGAGCTTTACCTCTAGCTTCTGCTAATGCTTCTGCAAAATTAGCAATAAACAAAGTAACCCACAAAAACAATGTAACAAAAAACCCAAACCAAATTGAATCATGATTTACAACTAATATTGATTGGATTAACAAACCAGTTGTCATCAAAGTTCCAACATATACAGCAAACATTGTTGGATTTTTAATTTGATGTAATGGGTTAAATTTCAACACAGCATGCACAATAGATCCATCTAATGCCATATTCCACTTTTCATTCAAATTCAACATGATTAATACCCAATCATCATTAATTGTTCAACAATAGGCCCTAAAGCAAATGCTGGTAAAAAAATTAATGAAACCATAATCATAATAAAACTCACTAAAATACCAATAAATAATAAATTGGCGGTTGGTAAAGTGCCTATACTATTTGGTATGATTTTTTTCTTAGCTAATGATCCAGCAATTGCTAATGTTGGAATTATGATCCAATAACGTCTAATTAACATTCCAAGACCACCTAATAAATTATAGAAAGCATTAGTTTTAAGACCAGCAAAAGAGCTACCATTATTATTTAACATCGAAGAAAATGCATATAAAATTTCTGTGAAGCCATGAGAACCAGGATTGCTAATAGCTGTTCTACCAACAACTGTCATAAGAGCAATAGCTGTAAAAACTAAAATCATTATCGGTGCAATTAATATTGCAAATGATGCCATTTTAATTTCAAACGCTTCGATTTTTTTACCAAGGTATTCAGGAGTTCTACCAACCATCAATCCAGAAACAAATACTGTTATAATCACAAAGATTAACATTTGATACAAACCAGATCCAACCCCGCCAAAAATTATTTCACCTAAAGTTATTAACCATATTGGTACAAGCCCTCCAAGCGGCAGAAAAGAATCATGCATGGAATTTACAGAACCATTACTAGTAGCTGTGGTTAATGTTGCCCACAGCCCAGAATTTACTCCACCAAAACGAACTTCTTTACCTTCCATATTACTACCAACTAGTAAAGTTTTATTGTTTATATTGTTGGTATTAATTAATTTAATATTGATTTTTTCTTCAATTGAAATAGTAGCAACTACACATGGTATTAAAATTAAAAACATGACTATTAACAAAGCCCTGCCTTGCTTTGGATCTTTTATCATACTCCCAAATGTGACGCACAAAGCTGCAGGGATTAGAATTATTGCTAACATTTCTAAAAAATTAGAAAACGGTGTTGGATTTTCAAATGGGTGAGCAGAATTTGCATTAAAATAACCACCACCATTAGTTCCTAATTGTTTAATAGCAACTTGTGATGCAACTGGGCCCATTGGGATCTTGGTTGCAGCAATTGAATCTAAATTTTGATAATTTTTAAAATTTTGTGGAACTCCCTGTGACACCAACAATAATGACAATACTATAGAAAACGGGATAAAAATATAAAGCACACCTCGTACCAAATCTACCCAAAAATTCCCAAGCTCATATGTTTCGCACTGTTTGATACCTCGAATTAATACCATTAAAACAGAAAGTCCAGTCGCAGCTGACATAAAGTTTTGTACAGTTAACGCAACCATCTGGGTAAAACAACTTAATGTAGATTCAGGAGCATATGCCTGCCAATTAGTATTGGTTATAAAACTTGCAGCAGTATTAAATGCAATATCTTGACTAACAGCATTAAAATGTTGATGATTTAAAGGTAATAATATTTGCAATCTTTGTATAACATAAACTACTAAAAATCCTAAAAAATTAAAAATTAATATAGCTTTTGCGTAATCTTTCCAATTCATTAGTTGTTTTGGAGAAACATGACAAGCACTATAAATCCATTGTTCAATATATTTTAAAATTCTTATAATAATATAAGGTTTGTTTTCGTAATTACCTGTATAGATCCATGCAATATATAATCCTATTGGTTTAGTTAACAATAACAAAATACTAAAATAAATTATTATTTGTAATAGATTATTATTTATCATGAATAGCATCCACCTGACTGCTGTATTAAAATTATTATCTTTAAAAAATTTCTGGCTTAAATAACGCTACTAACAAGTAAATAAATAACCCAACAACAATAAAACCAGTAACTAAATAAATAGTGGTCATCAAGGATCCATCAATAATAAATCAAACAATTCGATCATGGAGTAACTGATTAAAAAAAAACCTGTTGCAGTACTCAAATAAATTAAATCTGCCATTTTATAAATTCCCTACTACCTAAATTACTTATTTAATAATCTTATATTAAAACTATATATTTACATGCTGTAGCTACCTTACCTATAGATGACATTTAGTGTATTAGCAAGGATATAATTTATTGACATAACAAAGTATTTGTAGTCAAATAGACCGATAAAATAAAAATAGTTTGTTAGATAAGAAACAACAATAAGTGGAGATCAAAATGGCAGAAAATAAAAAAATTCAAAATGCTTTAATGATGAATAGATTAGTCCACAGAGAATATTTAGCACATACATTAGCCTACACTGATCAAGATCTTATTGGTAATTCATTATCAGACGACACTACTATACGTATACCTTGCTTTAGCAGTATTAGCGGTAAACAGATAGATGCTACTGTACATAAAATTGAAACCGGTCATAATAGTTTAGTAGGATATATTTTAGAAATTGATGATGGTGAACATACTCCTAGAGTAGAAATCGTATGGCGCGGCACACATAATTTAGCTAGTGCCCACATGGATTTAGAAAAAGATGGTGCAGGAGCATCAAGTTACGAAGAAGCAAGAAAAAGAATTATTCCTCAAATTAATGCTGTAGTTGAACACTTATCACATAAAACTGGTGGACGCGTAATTATTGGTGTATCTGGTCATAGTTTGGGTGGAGCGTTATCCCAACGTTGTTTAACAGATTTAGCCTGTGCTATGGTACAAAATGATGCTGACACAAGAGTCGCCAAAAAATCAGCTACTAATAGTAAATTCAACGAAAAGTCTGTAAATCACACTATTAATTTAGCTAATGATAATGGTTTTGCGGCTGAAGATCGTGAACATATTAATATTCACAATGTCCTTAAATTAGAATTAGGAGCTTTTAATTCTACTGGGGTTGATGATACCACCTATAACAAAGCTCATTATTTTAGTGAATATCTGCAAAACCCATTTTATGGACATAAACAAGGCAAATCTTTTTCTATAACTACAGATTATTGCTTAAATTCTAGAGATGGTGTTCAACAAACTGGTAAAAAAAATATTTTAGCTAATTGCCCATTTGCCAATGTGAATTTATTTAAATTTAATCCACCACGTAATATTTATAAACAATTAGCAGCTGGAGCAGTAGCCAGCGCAATCGCTACACCTCTTGGTCCTTTTGGTATGTTACTTGCTGGGCTAAGCATTTATAAGGAAGTTGGAACTATGGATGCTCACACAAGCAAACACTCTTCATTTGAAGATTACAATATGGTATTAAATAATAAAAATTTTGAAATCTACAGTAATAAAAAGCCTAACCGCGGCGGAAGAGATACTTTAGGTGAATCAAAAATCAGCCAACAATTGCTTGGACAAAAATCATATATCGCTAACAATCTAGTGTCTAACACATTAAGCTCTGGATTACATTTTGCAACAACTCCATTTTTAGGTGATAAAATTATGGAAGTAGTGGCAGCAGACAAGTTAGCAAAAGCTAAAATAGAAAAAATAAGAGCAAGAACTGAGTTGCTTAAAAAAGTGAAAGAAGAAATACAAGAAATGCAATTACAAGCTGAACAACTTCAAAAGCTAATTGAAAAAGATACAACTCAATTAGCAGAAAAATCAGAAAGTTTTAAAGCGACAGACATGCATCCTCATATGGCTGTTGGTGGATAAAACCTAAATTTCATGTGTAGGATCAGATACATGTGAGACTAAGAGATTTATTTTATTTTTATTTTTGATAAATAATTTTATATAGACCGACTGCAAAACTTGTGTTGTAGTCGGAATGAGTTTGGGGCGATAGCCCCAATTGCCTAAGATATGCTCTAACAAGTGCATTTTTTATCGGAGAAGAAGATGAGCTTTTTGAACCAAATAAAATATATTTACAATAAAAACTTTGCGAATGCCTCTGCAAATAATTCTGGGGCTTTAATAACAATAGAAAGATGATTAGCGTCTGGAATAATGCGTGCAACTAGATGCCGATTAGCACAATATTCTCTATAAACAATAATTTTATTTGGTTCAAAAAGCTCATCTTCTTCTCCGATAAAAAATGCACACGGTTGTTGGCATTTAGCTAATGTTGCTTTAATATTACGCGGAAACACAGCAGCCGCCATAGCACAAGTATAATAATGCAGTAATAGTGGATCCTTTTTATTGAGTTCGCTATAATTAAAATACACAGCTGGAATATGCTTAAACAACCTCCCTCCAGAAAGACTGTGCATAATTAAAGCCCAAACATGAACCTTATTAATAAATTGTTTTTTTTGTTCATGATGCTCAATATTTTTTTTAGCATCTGCGCCTAAAAACGGTGCTAAAAAAATGCATCCATTAGCCATACACTCTTTTGTTTGAGCCAAATAATTTAATATTAATCCGGCGCCTGATGAATGTCCGGCTAACAATAATGGAATCTTGGGATATTTTGCAACAATAAAATTTATTGTATCAGTTATATCATCCAATACTCTTTTGCTAGATACTGCATCACCACGAGTACCTCCTGAATGGCCATGTCCACGGATATCAAAAAGGTAAACTCCCATATTATAATTGTATGCTGTTTGTTGTGCCATTAGCTGATACATAGGTTTACTCCATGCACCACCACCATGGTAAAATAATATTATTGCTTTTGGTGACTGTAGTGTAAATTGGTAATAAGCAAGATTAGTATTATCAGTTGCTATAAAATAATTGGGAATTACTTCTTTAAAATCCTTTGTTGCTTGTTCAACTTCGGTAAGTGAGAATGGTTGCTTCATATTCTTTTTTGTCTAACACCGGAAATATTAATCAATATTTTATATACCCAATTTTTTAACCCTCTGTCAATATGTATGGGCCTATAAAGAATATAAGGCGGCATTCCAAAACCATTTAATAGTCAAGCTCTTATACATTGGCTTTTTAAGTAGCCTTAAATTATTAATTAGGCTCGGTTGTTAGTGTTCTTAAAATATGTATTAGATCCTTTTGCTCAGTGGTAGATGTTTTGCCAAAAAATACATCATCTATTCCTTCTACAATTGGTACTAATTTATTAACTAATCGCTTGCCTTTATCTGTAAGCAATATATTTTTAGCACGCGTATCTATTTCATGTTCCATTCTATTTACAAGCCTAAGAGCTACCAACTTTTTTAAAGACTTAGAAACTGTCATTTTATCTAATTTTGACCAATTTACGATAAGAATTTGAGTAGTATCATAGTTATGTGATTCAAACCACAATAAAGTTGCCATAATTACAAATTGTGCGTGAGA
>CAIJNR010000072.1 GCA_903822055.1 uncultured Francisellaceae bacterium
TTTATAAAATTTGGAATAATAACAATTTTTCTTTGATATTTTTCTGGAAAATAATCAGCAATCCCTTTGGTTTGTACCACAATTGCGGCAGCTTGTGGGTACATTAATAATCTTAATTTTTTATAAAATTCTGGTATAACGTGTTTATTTGGATCAATTCTTTCTGAGACTACTACTGGTATTTTAGAACACATATTGGCTAATAACACCGTAATATTTACTCCAACCAAAAAAGATACAATTAGATCTGGCTGTAATGTATTAAATAATTTTCTTAAAAGATAAGCACGTTTCGTTACTTTGAAAAAATATTGAATACAATTTTGATTGTTTGGTGGCTTTTGCTCACCTAAATTAATTAAATTAATTTTACTATCTTTATTATCTAATTGATAAAAAAATTTTTCTTCTTGAAAAAAAGTAATAAAAGAAATTTTATGACCGCTTTTTGCCCAAGAATGTGCTAAACGCACTAACACTCTTTCGGCGCCGCCAATCCCTAGTGAATTAATAATTAGTACTAAGTGCATATTTAATCCATGTCAAAAAATAATTTGTACTTTTAAACGAGCGTCTGTCTGAGCGTAGCGAGTTTAGCGAGTGAAAAAAGTACAAGTTATTTTTTGACATGGACTTTAGTGCCATAATACTCTCTATACCAAGCAACAAAATTTTTCAAACCTTCTGCAATATTAGTTTTTGGCATAAATCCAAAATCTCTTTCTGATGCACTAATATCTGCAATAGTCTCTTTAACATCTCCAGGCTGCATTGGCTGTAAATCAAGCTCCGCTTTAACACCTAATTGTCGCTCTAATTCCCTAATAAAATCCATTAATTTTTCAGATCGATTATTGCCTATATTATAAATATTAGATGAATTTTGATGGTTATTTTTATAACCATTAAATAAACAGCTAATAGTACCAGATATTATGTCGTCAATATAAGTAAAATTACGTCCCATATCACCATAATTATATACTGGTATTTTTTGTTTATTTAAAATTGCCTTAGTAAAAATAAATGCCGACATGTCAGGCCGACCCCATGGGCCATATACTGTAAAAAATCTAAGTCCTGTAGTTTTTATACCAAACAAATGGCTGTAACAATAACTCATTAATTCGCATGATTTTTTAGTTGCAGCATATAAAGAAATCGGGGTGTCTACCCGATCTTCTATGGCAAACGGTAATTTTTCATTAGCACCATAAACAGAAGAACTGCTAGCATATGCTAAATGTTCTAAATTTGATAAATTTCTTGCTAACTCTAAAATTGCTAAATGACCAGTAATATTACTATTCGTGTAAGCAAATGGATTAGTCAAAGAATAACGTACCCCAGCTTGAGCTGCTAAATGTAAAATAAACTGAAGATCTGGATGAAGTTTAGCTAAACCAACAATATTTTCTTGATCTTTAAGATCTAATTTATAAAAAATAAAATTTTTAAAATTTTTTAAAATAGCTAATCTGGAATTTTTTAAATTAACATCATAGTAATCATTTAAATTATCCAAACCGATTACTCTATGGCCATCTGATAATAAGTTTTTGGTTGCATGAAAACCAATAAATCCTGCACAACCTGTAACTAAAATACTTTTTTTAAGCATAAACAATATTATCTTTTAATTTACCATTAATATGGCTTTTAACTATAGCCGTTGCATTACGAGTATCAATTATTAATTTACTATTATCTACCAACAATTGATAATCAATATTATCATGATCTGTACATATAATTACTGCATCATATTTTTGTAAATTTTCTTTAGTTAAACTAATAGAATAAATATGAGACAACTTTGGATATTCACGATTTTCTGGAATAAATTGAATATATGGATCAAAATAATCAACCTCAGATTTTTTATTCAACAATTCTTTAAAAATATACAAAGATGGACTTTCCCGAATATCATCAACATTTTTTTTGTATGCCATACCTACAATTAAAATTTTTGCGCCGTTTAATACTTTAGCAAATCTATCATCTAATGCATCTCGCAGTTTAGAAACAACATAATGCGGCATAGAACTGTTAATTTCTCCAGCTAATTCTATAAATTTAGTAACCACATCATATTCTCTTGCTTTCCAGGTTAAATAAAATGGATCGATTGGAATACAATGCCCACCTAGACCAGGGCTTGGATAAAACGGCATATATCCAAATGGTTTAGTTTTAGCAGCTTCAATTACTTCCCAAATATTAATACCCATTTTATCAAAAACAATTTTCAATTCATTTACTAAAGCAATATTTACACAACGAAAAATATTTTCTAAAATTTTAACTGCTTCAGCAGTTGCTGTTGAACTAACCTGTACAACCTCTGGCGCAATCTGACTATACAATGCGATCGTCAAACGTCTAGATTTATCATCATTTGCTCCAACAACTTTTGGTATATCAGTAGCTGTAAATTTTTTATTACCAGGATCTTCTCTCTCCGGAGCATAACTTAAGAAAAAATCTTGCCCAGCTTTTAAATTAGTTGTAGATTCTAATATCGGTTGTAATACTTCTTTAGTGGTTCCTGGATAAGTCGTAGATTCTAGTACTATTAATTGTCCTTTACGTAGAATTGTGCTGATATTTTTTGCTGTTGCTAGTATATAGCTCATGTCTGGCTCACGGTTTTTAGTAAGCGGTGTTGGTACGCAAATTAAAATTGCATCAGCCTGCTGTAAAATACTTAAATCTGAGCTGGCTGTAAATTGATTAGATGTATTTAAATTAAAAATATCGTCATCTGTAAAATTTTTAATGTAAGATTTGTTGTTTTGTAAAGACGATATTTTGTTTTGATCAATATCAAAACCTATTACTTTAAATTTTTTATATAATGCAAA
>CAIJNR010000073.1 GCA_903822055.1 uncultured Francisellaceae bacterium
GTTAAAAGATCTGATATATCAAATATTGATTAGTATTTCTGATGTTAGGCAAAAAATAAGAATAGGACGTCATTAGCTCAGACAATCTATGAAACCTTGTAGTAAATGGAGAGCTCATAGTGTGTATAAATCAACAAGAAAGGTAGCTTAACCGAATGCCATTGACCCCGCCCAACCCCATTTAGAACCTCATCGTGCCCTATTAAGGCAATGGGCTGAAGACATCTTTATTTACGTAGTTATATATTTTCAAAACATCTTGTGGTGTATTTTAACTGCTGGTAATTGTAGAGGCTTGATTTCATCGCACTTTTTGAGCCAGGATTATTTGCGACTATAAATTCTTTCGGGCCAGCTTTAAGTGATTCTATACGCTCTCGGGCTAACATTATTTGCGACTATCCGTTTTCTCCTAATTTGCTGGTTTTCAATATAAATGATTAAAAATATGGTTGTTTCAGCACAACAAAAACGAACATTTTTTTATATGCTAATGTTTAATAAAAATGCTTGATAGACTAATAGTGTTTTTTATAAAATATTAGTTGTTTTGTGGTATTTATTAAAAACAACGGTTTTGGAGTATCTTGTGATGTCTTTGCCTGCTAAAACTATTGCATATTTAAGGGTATCAACCATCGATCAAAATCTAGATAAGAATCGAGCAGATATTTTACGGTTAGCAAACGAAAAGGGGTAGGGCAAGTACAATTTATTGAAGAACAAGCTTCTGGGAAAATTTCCTGGTATAACCGCAAAATAGCTAGCATCCTCGAGAGTCTTGTTTCTGATGATAATTTAATTGTAAGTGAACTTTCACGTTTAGGACGTAGCATGTTGGAGTGCATGGAAATTTTATCGATTGCAACTCAAAAAGGAATCAATATTTACAGTGTAAAAGGCAGCTGGCAGCTAGATAATAGTATCCAAAGCAAGATTATTGCTATGGCCTTTTCTATGGCCGCAGAGATTGAGCGTGATTTAATTTCAAAACGAACTATAGAAGCTTTACGTGCTAAAAAAGCAGCAGGCATACCTTTGGGTCGACCTAAAGGACCAGGCAAGAGCAAACTTGATTGTTACAAAACAGAAATTGAAGCCCTATTAAACAATGACTCAACAAAAACATTTATCGCTAGACGTTATGGAACAACTCCAGCAAACCTTCTCAATTGGCTTAGTAAACATAATTTTAACAAGATCAAAAGAGTAACTAGCAAATGAGTCAACAATGGCAAAGCAGCTTCCAATAGGTGCGTTAATCATACTACATAATCGGTTAGCAACCTTATCGGCACGAGATCCAACACATTCTGTAATTATTGCAGAGGCTGCGCAGTTTTATGGTATTTCTGTAGCTACAGTGTATCGCTCATTACACAAACAAAATCAACTTAATTAGCACATCGTTCTGATTAACAACCAGCCACGCCATATTTCTAAGGAAGAAATGCGCCATTATTGTGAATTGATTGCTGCATTAAGATTGCGTACAACTAATAAAAAGAATCATCATTTATCAACCAAAGAATGTATTAAGTTGCTAGGAACATACGGCATAAAAACGTAAGCGTCAATAAATAAGCCTTATTGATTATTCGGCTGGCATATGCTGCACGCGGACACCTATTTCTATATTGCTTTTTTTGTACACTTCACAGCTTGCTAAATAATATCTATATTGTTTAAAATCAATTTTTTTTCGTTGTTGCATAAAATGCAATAATTGATCGGCTATTGGTGGTATATTATGATGTAAAATTTTGTCAATTTGCTGTAATTCATATTTAATGCGACTACCATGTGGATCTGTTTCAGCAACCATCATATTCCATATACAACAGGGTACTCTTAATATCTTTTCAATTTCTTTAATACTTGGTTTATGATCAATACTTTCTAATGCAACATTCATCATAGTAATAGCATATTCTAAAAAAACTTCTGACGCTTTTCTCCCATGCAAATAAGCTGGTAGTTCTTTACTATTTAATGATTGTTTCATTTACACACCTCAATATTTATGTTTTTATGCAACCTTTGAGCTATGTAAATTTATATTGTTATCTTGGTGATATATGATTTTTTCTATAATTCCTCGTCTCTCTAAGTATTCCTGATCAAATCTTTTTTCTAGATTAAATCGATCTGGTAATAGTTGCTCCATTTCTTGCAAATTATTCTTATTGATATATGGCATTTGGGTAAATATATATTCTAAATATGCTCTAGGATTAATGTTATTAATTTTACAACTAATAATCAAGCTATATAAAATTCCCAGTTTGTTGGCACTATCTATATTATCTGCAAATAACCAGCCTTTCCTGCCAATAACTATATACTTGATGCAACGCTCAGTATGGTTGTTGTCTATATCTAATTTAGCATCTTTAGTATATACAGTTAATTCTTCCCAACGACTTAACACATAATTAATAGCTATACCAAGTTTGCTTTTTGGTGGCGTAGTTTTTAAATTGTTTTCTAAGTATATTTTTAATTCAGCAAGTATTGGCACGGAACGTTCTTTTCTTAATTTTAGTATTTCTGCCAAACTAAGATTTTTGGTTTTTCTTTCAATGTCATATAGTAAATCAATTTTTTCTACAATGTTTGAGGCAACTCCTTCAGGTGTTGTGTTACTTAGTTTTATTATTTCAATAAATTTACGTCTAGCATGAGCCCAACAGTTTGTTAATGTAATTCCTTCCATATTTTTTAGCTTAAAATAAAAATTTAATCCGTCACTTTGTAAATATCCTTTAAAATGTTTGAGTTTGTCATTTATTACACCTTGTTTACGGCTTCTGATCACCCAACAATAAACAAAATTAAAATTTTCTCCATGCTGTTTTAAAACACACATATAACCCTTACTGCCAGGGGTTTTTCCTTCAAGATTTAATAAAACTATTCCAGTTTCATCTGATGCAAGATAATTTGATTGTAACATTTTAAATAGCATTAAATTTAATAAATGACTTGCTAACTCGGCCGCTTGCATTATCCAATTATTAAACATTTGCCTAGTATAACTATGATGGGCATAACCATAATTTTGTGCTTGCCTATAACATGGTAGACCATTGCTAAATTTATCTAAAACTACATGGGCTAAAAATCTTGGCATGAGAAGACCTTTCCTAATAGGTAATCGATTACCATTAGCTACAACGATTATATCGCAATCCCTACATACATATTTAGCTTGAGATATTTTTACTTTTTGAATTATTACTTGATAATCTTCATGGTAGGAATTATTACAACCCATGCTATCCATGATTTTATTGCAATCAGGACAAGGTGGAGTTGCCGCAAAATCATAATTCTTTGTAACATCTATATTTGATTTATCTGTTTTTGCGTCTACGTTTTCTTTCTTTATTATTGTTTGATTTTTTACCTATTTTTATCTGTTTATTATTAGCTTGATCTTTTTTTTTACCAAACAACCTTCGATGTAAATCTAATATTTTTTCTTCAAGGATTTTGATTTTACTTAATAATTCATTATTCTGGTTTAATAGTTCTTCATTTTTAGCCGCAAACTCTTTAGCCTGTTTTTCCAACTGATTTACAAGCTTATTCTTATCGATCAATTCTTGATACTCTGATTTTGCTATGGTAATTGTTTCCATTTAAAAATCTTACTATTATTTTAGTTGTAAACGCAAAAATTTTTTTAATTATCAAAAAAGTGTGCTGTAATTAAGCTTTTTATGACCATGCAAATTATTAATATCCAGGCCATCCAACAACCAACATAGTTGTTCATAATTAATTGTTTCCTTGTTTTGCGGAATTTTAAACGAGATCTTCTCTAGTCTTTTATAACATAACCAAAAGCCATTTCTGTCCCAATATAATATTTTAATTTTATCTGAGCGTTTACTAAAAAATATAAATATCTCACCATTACAAGGATTTTTACTCATATTACTAGACACAAGGATACTTAGTCCATCGATCTGTTTGCGCATATCTACTTTGTCCTGATATAGCCATACGGTAATCCCAGGGTTAAATAGCATTGGCTAATTCCTTGATTACAGTTGATAGATTATTTGACATAAACTCTAAATTTATACCATTAGGCAATCGAACAGTTATTGTTCTGGTAGGTATGCTAAATTTTATAAATTTTGCTTCTTCTGATTTTAGTGTTTTTGATATCTTAATATTTTTACTAGGTTTTAAATGTCGCTGAACTGCTGGCTTTAATTTGTAATGCCAATTTTTAAAAGTTCTAACATTAAGACCGTTTTGAGCACAATAATTGTACATCGTGTCCTTGTTTTGCAAAAATTAGTTAACCAGTAATTGCCATTCAGAACGTTTTCTATGTTTTGCCACAATAATTTTTCCTATAAAAAATTTATAAGAATATTATCTAACGAATAATTATTGATTAATAGTGTGTGGATTTATTGACGCTTACAAAAAGTTGTATGGTGATCGATCACTTTAAAAAATGATGTTTTTTAGTTAGAAGAAGAATTAGTGGTGATCGACGATTAATTATAATTGATCGACAAATTAAGAATATGCAACAAGTACAAAATTCTAATGGCAAACAGGTAACAAATTGATATACTTCCTCTGGTGGAAGTAATGCTCTAAACGATCCTTTATGACCGTATTGAGCTCCGCGCCTCTTGCCTGATTTAGCCTTTTTATCTTTAGTTTTTTTCTTAAAATCAGTAGATGGAGGCTTAGAACAATTGTTGGAATTTAATTTTAATTGTTCTGTTAGATCTGTAATTTTTTCGTTCAGGCTAACTATAATTTGATCTAGCTTAACTATAATTTCTGCCATTTGCGCTATAATGATTAACGTCTCTTCTAACGTAGAGGGTTTTAAATTTATTTTTGATAATTCATTTAAATCACTACCCATAGAATTTATAATGCAACAAACTTGAGTTAGTATAAACACCCCCATAAAATTATAATTAATAAATACATAAAATTAATCAATCTTTATAGGGGCATGAATGTTTACGAGAGGGCTAACCAAGCTTAATGAATTATATAGAAAGTTTAATTAATAAACTATACAATGGGAAACGAAATATTAAATGATTGTGTAAGTATATATATCCATTATTACAAATTATAGCATCTTACGCAAGTAAAGAGGGGTATTATTTTGATCGAAGATAGTAATGAGAAACAAAAAGAGAGAGTTGAAGGAATAGAATCCTCAACAAAAAGTTTAGAATATCAAAATGAATCTGCTGAAAAAACAGAACATTTACAATTAGTTATGGAAAGAATAAGTAGTTTAAATTTGATTGAAAATAATAATAAGAAACAAAAAGAAAGAGTTGAGGAAACAGAATCCTCAGCAAAAAATTCAGAATATCAAGGTAAATTTGCTAAAGAAACAGAACATTTACAATTAGTTATGGAAGGGATGAGTAGTTTAAATTTAACTGGAGATAATAGCAAGAAACAAATAGATATTAAAGAATTATTAAAAATTACTTTTCCCTTTATTATAGTAGGTTTTATTAATTCTGGA
This sequence comes from uncultured Francisellaceae bacterium, assembly GCA_903822055.1. Lineage (GTDB taxonomy): Bacteria > Pseudomonadota > Gammaproteobacteria > UBA6186 > Azoamicaceae > UBA6186. The sequence continues at coordinate 5,531 of CAIJNR010000073.1, forward strand.
GAAGATTTTGTAAGATTAAAGTTAAATGCAAGATTGGGTTCAAAAGTTTTAGCAGCAAGCGCTCTTAGTTCGACAATTTTAGGTTTAATGTCTGTTGATAATGAATTTTTGGTTCCTGCTTCGGCCATGATAGCTCAATCATTTGGTAGAAATAATAAAGAAGAAACTGGACAAATTGTAAAAGAAGGGTGGCTATTTGCAGCTATTTTGAGTGTTCCAACCATGATAGGATCTTGGTTTGCAGAGCCTATGTTAAAGTTATTTGGACAATCTTCAGAGCTTACTTCAATAGTAGGACCGTATACAAGGACAATTTGCTTTTCTATTCCTGCGATCTATGGGATATTCATTGATACGGCTTTTTTACAATCAACTTCTAAAGTATATAGCTTAGTTCCGTTAAGTATTATTTATACTGGGTTAGGTATTGGAATTTCTTATTTGTTGGTTCCTGGTAATTTAGGCTTTCCGGTGCTAGGTATTATAGGCTCAGGTTACGCAACATTAATTCAAACTTGGTTATGTTGGGCTGGTTTAAAGGTTTATTTTTTAACAAACGATTTTAAGCCTTACAATTTATTTGATTTTCATTTTAGAAATTTTGATCATCTTAAAAAAATGTTAAAACTAGGTTCTCCACTTTTCCTATTAACTTTAGTAGGACAAATAGAGAATTTTATAATTGGTATAATGATGGGTTGGTTTGGATCTAAACAATTAGCGATTAACCAAGCTACAAAAGCATATTTACTATTTTTGACTCCGCTAATCTTTGGTATAAGTCAAAGTATTCAAATTAAAGTTTCACAATTTAAAGGAAAGAAAGATTATAATAACATGAAATATTGTGGTAATTTAGGTATTATGCTTAAAGTTATTTTCAGTACAATTCCTTTAATAATTTATGCTGCTGTTCCAATTGCCTTAGCTCGCTTTTTCATACCTAAAGAAGAGCTTGATGGTTTTGAAACTTTTATAAGAATAACGTTTATAACAAAAGCTTTAAGTAATTTTTTAGGATCAATTCAAGGTCAAGCAGTTCAAAATTTAAATGGTTTACTAGATACTTTGCGCCCATCCATTATTCAACTTTTAACTGGCTTAGTTGTGGTATTACCGCTATCATATATTATGGGATTTGTTTTTAAATGGAATCTAATTGGCATAAACATCTCTGCTGTAATTGGATTAGGTATAAGTACTACCTTATTGTTAAAACGTTGGCATGAAATCAGCCATAATGAGAAACATTTAGACGGTATTATTTCCGAAAGATTAGGATCTCCAGAACCTAGTTTATCTAATCAGAATAATGTTTTGGATCAAGGTTATGCAAGAATTGATGATACAAAGGAATTGATCGATCATAAAAGATCAGCTGCAATACTTCCTTTGTATACTATATCTGGAATGCGTAGCAACAACAACCATTTACTCCAAGAAACAAGTAGGATAGGTGAGTCCAGAATCACTCAAATTAGTGAGCGTAGTGTTGAAAAAAAAAAGGCGTTATTACAATATTCTAATCGGATTACATATGGGCTATAGATAATAATCTTAGTATATTTATAACAAAACAAATACGAAGAGCAATTTATTATGTAGGGAATGGTCGTAACATTCCGGTAAGCTTGCCTTGTGGTTTTTTTGAGAAAAGAGTTTTATATGTAATATTTATTTGTTGTTGAATTGTTTGGAGTATTTAATGCGATTTTTATGGACTAATGCAAACAAAAAGGAAATTAATAATAATTTAACGGTTTATGAGACGTGTCATGATCCACACAACTTATTTATGGATGGGTGCTATAGCGCCCACTGTAATTTGAAAAATATGCTGAATATAATCGTAATAAAACACGTGGGATCCCACGCCCAGGAGAGGCATTATTGCATGGCATTACTTATTGCGAAGAATGTGGCCATAAAATGGTTATCCAATACAAAACAGGGACGCAGTATCAATGTAATGCTTTAAGACAACAATATGGTTCACCTGTTTGTCAACGTATTCCGGGCAATCCCGTTGATCGAGAAGTAGTTAAAAAATTTTTTGAAGCTATATCACCAGTGGAACTAGATGCTTATACAAAAGTAATGGTCTTACAATCTGAATCCCAAATGTCTGTCCAAAAGGCACATCTTCAACGATTAGAGAGACTTCGCTACCAGGAAAAATTAGCTAAACGACAATTTAATCAAGTTGATCCAGATAATCGTTTAGTAGCATTAGAACTTGAAAAAGCCTGGGAAAATATTTTAAGAGAATTAAAACAAGCAGAAGAAACTTTTGCTAACCACAATAAAGAAATCCCTACCATAGAATTACCAGATACATTAAAATTAGCTTTTATGGATATTGGAAAAAATTTACCAGTTCTTTGGGATACTGCTTTATCGCAAGCACAGAAAAAATCTTTTTTACGTTGTTTAATTGATAAAGTTATTATGCATCGTTCTGAAAGCGACATTGTACATACTCGCATTGTTTGGAAAGGCGGAGAAACAACTACTATAAGAATTCCAGTTGCTGTTGGCTCATTATCTCAATTATCTTTTGCTAAAGAAATGGAAAATAAGATTATTGAATTAAGTCAAATTGGAAAAACTGATCAAGAAATTGCAGAGCTTCTTTCGTTAAATGGATTTCGTTCTCCTATGGGACAGAATATGTTGTTAAGTACAGTAAAATCTATCCGTTTAAAACGGCGCATATTTCAAAATAAAAGTCAGTCCCACCCACGCTGTATTACTGGATTTTTAACAATTACTCAAATAGCACAAATTGCTAATATCCACGTACCTTGGATTTATGATCGGATCTATAATGGAATAATAAAAGTATCAATGACTCATTTACCACAATATAAAAAAGGGTTATATTTATTTCCAGACACAGAAGAAACAATTCAAATGTTTAAAAAACTTAAAAATGGCCATTTCAAGAACTTGCGTTTTTCATAGGAGTATCAAGATGCGTGATCGTGCAATGCAAGATCATATATCAGAATTACAAAAAATTGTTAATAAAGGTTCGTCATGGAATATAGCTGAGATCTTATCTAATCGAGAAATGGGAGTCGTTAAGCAACTAATGCTTGGTAAAACTGCTAAAGAAACTGGAGAATTTTTAGGGATATCTTGGGATATCTTATAGAACAGTTGAAAAACACTTGGAAAATATCAAATTAAAATGTAATTGTAGCAATAAAACTAAAATTATTAGCAAATTATTAGATAATTAAACAAACATAATTTTATAAAGTGTATCATAAATCTTTTTTTGAATATTTTATTACAAAATATTTTTATTATCAAACTACGCATTACTACGTATTTCAATAATAAACCACAAATGTTAATTTAACAAACATAAATAAAAAATTACATGTGGATATAATAATTCCAATAAAGTCCATTATTTTAGCAAAGTTTTAAATTAGTCATTTTATGACCTTATCTTTTTGAAATAAAGTTATTAAATTTTGTAGATTACTGAACAAATAAGAAACTGTTATATATTTTTTGAAGTGTTTGAATAAAAAATTTGGTGGTTGACAATTCGCTCGGGGAAAAACAAATGAATAATTTTAAAAAATCTAATCAAACAAACAATATTATCCAATCTAAACTAGCAACTTTTAAAGATTGCTTACAAAAAATTGATATTGGGCTTGATGCTAATGTTTTAGAATTTAGATACACAATAGAAAATTATCTTAATACTCTAGAATTAATAAAAAACTCAAATGTGAACTATTTGTATAATAAATCAGAGACATTAGCCTATATGGAAGATTTTATTCATGTTGTTAATGTTGGCAAAGCAATTTTAAATTCCATACTGGATGGATTAGAGCAACAATACTTAAATAATAAAAAAATAGTGATTAAAAAGACCGAAAACAAGCTGGCCTGCTTCTAAAAAATGTTGTATTGCTTTTTTAATTAA
>CAIJNR010000074.1 GCA_903822055.1 uncultured Francisellaceae bacterium
AGCCGAACTGCCGAGCCATCCGAGTTAAGTGCTATTGTCGCCAATCCAAATCATACTGCAGCATCAGATAGCGCAGTGGTTGGTAATTCACATACTTTAATTGACGATTTAATAATTATTGCAGATCGAACCGTGTCGCCTGCAGATTTGAGTGCTATTGTAGCTAAACCAAATTATACAGCAGCATCAGACACAGCTGTTTTTAACAACAATAATACTTTGATTGCAGATTTAGCAATTATTGCAAGCCGAACTGCCGAGCCATCCGAGTTAAGTGCTATTGTAGCCAATCCAAATCATAACGCAGCATCAGATAGTGCAGTGGCTGGTAATTCACATACTTTAATTGATGATTTAATAATTATCGCAGGTCGAACAGCGTTGCCAGCAGATTTGACTGCAATTGTTGCTAATCCAAATCATACCGCGGCATCAGATACGGCGGTTCTTGCGAACCCAAACGCGAATATTGCAGATTTAGCAATTATTGCAGCTCGTACTGTAGATCCATTAGAGTTAAGTGCCATTGTAGCTAACCCAAATCATAACGCAGCATCAGATAGTGCAGTGGCTGGTAATTCGCATACTGTAATTGATGATTTAATAATTATTGCAGATCGAACCGTGTTGCCTGCAGATTTGAGTGCAATTGTTGCTAATCCAAACTATACAGCAGCTTCAGACACAGCTGTTTTGGATAACCCTAATGCTTTGATTACAGATTTAGCAATTATTGCAGGTCGAACAGTCGTGCCATCCGAGTTAAGTGCTATTGTGGCTAACCCACATCACACGGTAGCCTCAGATAGTGCAGTCGCAAGCAACACTCACACTTTGATTACAGATTTAGCAATTATTGCAGGTCGTAGCGCAGTGTCGCCTGCTGCTTTAAGTGCTATTGTTGCGAGCCCTAATCATACTGCAGCATCAGATACAGCGGTTGTGAATAATGCTAATACTTTAGCTGCTGATTTAGCAATTATTGCAGGTCGAACAGTGTTGTATACGGATTTAAGTGCCATTGTTGTTCATGTTAATCAAGCTGCTATTTCAGATAGTGCCGTTGTTAGAAACCCTAATACTTTGGCTGTTGATTTAATAACTATTGCAGGTCGAACAATGTTGCCAGCAGACTTGAGTGCAATTGTTGCTAATCCAAATCATACCGCAGCATCAGATACAGCTGTTTTGGATAACCCTAATACTTTGATTGCAGATTTAGCAATTATTGCAGGTCGAACAGTGTTGTCCAGTGAGCTAAATGCTATTGTTGCAAATCCTAATTATAGTGTCGATTCTGATATGGCAGTTGCTGGTAATCCTAATACTTTAACAGCTGATTTAGCAACTGTTGCTGCTAGACTGCCATCTACCGACTTAAGTAATGTTGCCAGCAACCCTAATACTGATCAAGGTACTTTAAGTATAGTTGCGCAAAATTTATTTAATGGGCTAGAGAACCACGTAGTACCAGTTTCTGAATTAAGGCAATACAGAAATAGCATTAGCAGATTTACCGTGGCTCAACAATTAGAGCTATCCACATATGTTTATGATCTACAAGAATATGATGTTGCGGCTAATATGTGCCAAGAAGCCAGACAGAACATAGGAAAATTAATGTTATATTCTGTAATGCATTAATCATGTCAAAGTTGCTATGTTGTATTAAACTTAGTTCTTATATGGAACCAGAGTTGCAAGTAACCTGACAAAATTAGCTGGCGATTGCTGATTGTTTCACTAGTAGCTATTTATTTGGATGAATATAATATAATATTTAACTAAATTTAAATACCATACTTTATTGAATTTTTATTAATTAAACAAAAAATTATAATTATAAAATAGGTGTAGAATATGTCAAAAATAGAAAAATTATTTAATGTATTAAGAGGATCCATAGAAAGTAATAACTCAGATCGAATTCCGTCGACAATTAAAGAAATAAATTTATTATTGATAGAATGCTTTGTAGAACATGATTTCTATAGTTTTGCTTGTATTATAAATAATTATATTACATATGCTAAGTTAATTCATGGAAATAAAGACTACGAAAAATTAGCTATGTTATTTGATATAAGCTCTAATGCCACCTTGAATCTAATTAAAATTTTAGAAGAAGGGTATGATGCATTGTTGCCTTCTATAATTTTCAATCAATGTGATTTAAGTAAACAATGTCAAACTTATGAATTAGATTTAAGTGGTGTTGCTCGATTTAAAAAAGCAGTTTACAAATGTTTAAAAGAAGAATTCGATTTTGATGTTGAATCTTTATTAAGAACAAGCAATGTTTATGAAATATTAAATAAACATTTAATGTTGGAAATGAATGATAACAAAATGTTTAATGTATTAACTGGTTTGGCTGAAAACAATTACTTAGAAGATGTTTTTATTTTTAGTGTTGAATATATGCTTTTAACCAACAAAGCTGAACTGTATGCAAAATACATTGTAGAACTATTTAACAAAGTAAATATGTCTAAATATTTGGATGTGTTAGAAATAACTAATACAGATTTTGTTCGAGTACCTTTGTTGTTATCTTTTAAAACATTGAAAAATTGTGCGCAACATAATGGTGTTTCTGCATTGGAATTGGGAAGATTTATGTCTGTGGTATATAAAAGTATATCATCCAATCCAGAGTCTCAATTATATGATGAACAGACAAAATTGAATGGTGTTTTATTATATTCAAAACCAGAATGTTTTGGTAATTTGTTATATAAAATTACTCGTGAAATAGCTGATATTAATCTAGAAGTAGACATAGTTGGATGTCTAGATAGAGCCTTACCAAAAATAAAAAATTTATTAGAAGAGTGGGTGGCTCACTGTGTTTTAGCTATGCATGAAAATGACGCAAATAAATTTGCTCAATATATTGGCGATTTTGTTGACGTGCTGTATCAGTCTCCTCATTGTGTGCGGATGATGTTTAGTGGATTCTTTTTTTTAAAATATAAAGGCGATAAACGACTAGATGAAATCTTTAACAACAAGTCCGAAAAAGATTTCAAACAAATATTCTGTTGGTGTTTGATAAATTCTGATGATATGAATTTATTGAAAATGGCGAAAAATGGTCAAATAAATTTCAAACAATATCAGAATTTTAAATTAGAAGCATATCGTATATTATTCCCTGAAAATCAAATTTTAGAATCAAATATTGATGTATATATTTTATTACAAGATGCTTTTGAACTAAAGGATCATCAAAAATATGCTCAATTAGTTGGTATTTTAAAAGACAACGTTATTAGGTTGTGGCTTCAACCAACCAAACAAGTGGAAATTATAAAATTATTAAACTTGGTTAATGATAAGGAATTTGCTGTAGTATTCGATGCGTTAGAGAGTGCTGAACAACATAAAATTCACAATGCTATTGTGGACACAACATTAATAAGAACTAGCAGGTGCCTTCCTTATGTTGCTAGCTTTACAAACACAGTTTACATTAAAGATAAATCACTTGCTGGTTTATGGAACAAATCACAAGTTAAATCTGATTATTGCTTGGACATTGAAGAATTCCGAATTAAAGTTTATAAAAATGCTGGGTTTGGTGATGATGACATTAAGAGTTTCGGTCCATTAAATAATTTTTCATACTCTGAAGATAATCCTTGGTCTGACGGTAATTTTGAAAATATATATCCATTAGTTACAAAAAAGACTGAGCAGCCATTGGCTACCAAAAAAACGGAGCAACCATCAGAAAATGCTGCAATTAAAATTTTTAATGGAGATGGAACTGCTAGAAATCCTTCTCATTTAGAATTTCCAACATGGTATCATGCGGAAGTATGCCAATATTTATTGCATACATCGGATAATTTGACTCGTTATATAAGAGTTATTTTTCATGATGCTGACGCTGGTAACAATACTGATACCTTCCAAAGCCAATTTGAAACGCTTAAATTGCTTAGTGTTCGAATGAATAAACCAGCAGTGTTTATAGCTAAGGAACCTGGATCTAATAATCACTTTATTTGTGGAATATTAAATGGTAATCAATTACTTATTATTAACCCAGTGGGAATTTCTAGCCATGTTGATCTCTATAGAACATTGGCTGTATTACAAAATAGCTCTGGCTTAAACATCTTGATATCAAATCATAGGTTGCAACGTAGTGAATATGAACCTGACGGTCTTGTTTCGTGTGGTCCTATTTCTATAGAAGTAGCTATGCATGTTTTAGCTAATGTAACCGTGGAAGAGTTAAATAATTTTTTTACTAATGTATTAATTGAACAAGAATCAATAAGGCATCAAATTGATGTTGTTTATTTTTCCACCAAAATAAGTGCTTTGTTACCTGCGACACTCTTATGTTTGGTAGATTCAAATACCCAAGAAGATTATCAAGAAAAAATTAAAACAATTCGTAGAAAACATTCTGAACAATTAAAAACACTACCAAGCTTACATGCTCAAGCTAAAGGGATTACTGTTAAAAAATATCTAGAGCAATGTATAGATGCGCCATCTCAAGTGGTGTTTAATGCCTTGTTTCTTCGTAATATGGAAATTTTAAATATTCAAGAACAGGAAGAATATAAATCATTGGAAGAAGAATTAAATGAGCAAAATCCTGAGATACCTAAAATTTATGATGTTAAATCTTTCAGTGAAGAACTTTCTAAAGAAGAGATTCCTACAAAAGAACTTTCCAAAGAGGAGCTTGCAAAGAGTTTCGATGTATTATTTGAGTCATATAAAAATAGAGTATTGTCAGAATTAAAAGATTATGAAAAAATAACTAAAAACAGGGCAATCCGTAGAAGGTTGTTAGATTATACAGAAGCTGCAAATATACCAGATCAATGCGCAGCTATCATTAAAACTGATGTTGAATTTTTGATGTATGCTTATAAGCATAATATTCAAGCTAAAATCTATTGTTTGTTAGGTTTGGGTTATAAAAAAATTAAATTAATAGATCGTTTGTTTGCAAATAATAGCTCAAAACAATTAATTATATTATGTTTATTGCAACATTTAGATTTTTCTTCGAATAGTTTCTATTTGTTGGACGACCCAGAAAGGGAAACAAGTGCTTTAGCTTTTAAAAAAGAAATTTTTAGATTGTTAGGATTAAACAATTATGATCCAGAATTTGAAAAACTTAAATGGCAATTAGTACAGCAAGACACTGGTCAACTACAAGATTGGTTATATACAGAAGGTAAAGTAATTAAAAGTTATATGCTATATTGCGAAGATAGTAATATACACAAGCTAGCTGGGATACAGTTTGTTCGTGGGGTTGTTGATTATTTAAATATTCCTGGTAATCGGCAAGCTATATTGTCACAACATACTATCAAAACTAAAGCTTTCTTTGCAGTATTATCTTTATATTATTTGAGCAAAGATCATAAAAATAATATTATTTCTTTGGAAATGTTTTTGAATAACATATGTGATACGAAAGTAATTCGTATGGATGGTTTATTTCCGGAAGATTTGGCATTAATTAAACAATCATTTAATAATTTGGGCATTCCAAGCATGTCTGTTGAAAAAATATCACAGTTGTTGGATGGCTTTACCTTATCTTCTAAAGTAAATGGTATATATTTAGATATAATAACAAGACATATAATGATGGCAAGTGTTGAAGATGTATTTATTGATGCTGTGCGCAGCTTTAATCATGTTTCTTTAGCTAATTCTGTTATTACATTTGTCAACAATTTAACAAGAATAATATCTGAAGTAAAAAAAGATTGTTTTATAGAACCATGGATGACACAAGATAATTTTACAACAAAACAATTACACTTATTGGCAAGGAATAATGTTCGTGGGATATATAAAGATTATGAAAATAATTTGCAATATAAAACTACTGCTGTTGCTAATCATAAGACATATGAATTTTTACGAAATGTTTATACAGTCATAGCAGAAAAATTTAACAAATTAAATTCTAGCGAACAGCTGATGTTAGAATTGCAAAACATGCAAGTAGAAGATACATCTTCATTACATCAAGCATCTCTCGAGTGTTGTGAAATTTTAGAAGATGCATATCTTGCTAATGATGTTAAGAGTTTTTCTAAAATAGTAAATGATGCTGCAGAGTTTTTAAATGAGCTTTATAAAGATGGAAAAAAGAGGGAGATTTTAGTTTGTTTGAAATCCGTGAAATCAGAAGATCTACATGTGATTTTCAGATATTTAGAAACAGGGCATTTGCAAGCTGTAAAAAGATGGGTTGTTAATTATTATGTGGCTAATTATAGTTTAAGTAAAACCACCACATTATCTTTTTTTATGTTGGATTCAAAAATTGAAAAACAAAAAGAAGAGTTTAAAAAGCAATGTTACGAAGAACTAAGCATAGAAGTTGCAGATGCAATAGATCCTAGAATAGAAAAAATTTCTGATCAGAATGTAGATGCTTTATTTGCCTCGATTCGAACATTAGCTAATAAAGATGGCATTAAAATTCAAACATATGAAGCAATTATAGAATATTTATCTAAAAAACATAATGTTGGTAATAAACCTGAGTTATATCCAACAGATGCTGACTCTAAAACTTATCATGTTTTATATAAAACTATGCAAGCAATTTGGCATTGTTTTATTGCAGGTCATGTTTTTGCAGTGTTGATAGATGATATTAAAATAAATGATTTTAAATTAAAGTGGGAAGGAGCATATGATAGTGTAATGTTAGAATATCTAAAAGAAAGATATTTAGAAATTATTAAAAAACTTGATGCTTCTCATCATTTGGCTATTGATGGTATACAAGCAGAAATGATCGAAAATGTTCAGAATGCTATTTTACCTAGACAAGAAGATAGTTCTAAATGGTTAGATGATAGGTTGCAAACTGATAAAATTATTGCAATAGATGTTAGTTTGTACGATGGTGGTAATTCTGGGCATGCGGTAAGTGCTGTTTTTTGGAAAGATATAGTTTTGTTTGCCGACAGAGGGGTGTCTATTTTAGATGAATTATCTGGAATTGGTATATTTAAGATTAATAAACCAGAAACTAGAAAAAAAATCATAAGTGAATTAATAAATAGCAAAAAAGTTTCTATTGCATCAAAGGCTTATAAAGCATTAAAAGATCAATTGAATTTACAACCATTACATCAAATTGCAATGTTTCCTCAATTAAAAAGTAATTGCAGTTTTTCATCGTCTGCGGAACCTATACATTTAGGGATTGTATTTTTGTGTTGTTTACAAGAATTTATTAAAACAAAAAATTTGCAAGATGCATGCAGTTTGGCTGAAGAACGTAGCTTAGCTGTGCATGAGATTGTTATGCAAAAAGTTTATCATGAAACTGTTGCTAACTTAATTAAATTTTTTAATGGATCTCAAGAAGAATTAGAATTTCCTCAAGAGTTGTTTGCGCATATCCATGTTTTAAATACATATAGAATAAAAAATCTGGATATATCGACTATTACTTTAAGATGTGTTGCAGAAGAGTATAAGTCAAAAGCATATGAATACTATCAAGAAGATTTTATGCATAAAATGAAAGATTACTCTAATAGTTTATCGTCCAAATGCGATTCTTCATTAACTGTGCCAAAAGAAAAATTAACCAAATATGGCGTATGTTTAACAAATGCTTTTTTGCAAGATAATTTAGATTCAGATGATATAAAAAAGGTTGTTGGATATATTACCAGATCTATTTTATTTGGAGATATAGAGATAGATCCTATGATGCTGATGGGAGAATTTGATTTAATATTACCTGCTTTTAATTATCATGGCAGGAGAAATTTGGATACTAATCGTTTTGTTAGGCAGGCTGATATCGAAGAAATTGAAGAATGTCAAACAGATATGCCACCAGTAAAAAAACAAAAATTAAATAATATACCAATGTGATTGGTATATTATTTTAAATTAGTAAATAACAGTGCTTGTTATATAAATGCTATAGAAAATAATTAATAGTATACCATGCAAACGAGAGATGATTTTTTTGGTATTTAACAACAACAAAGCAAATACAATAGTTGCAAGCATCATACTAGTTAAATCGCGTTCACTAAAAATAGCTGGTAGTTTGGTTGGTGATAAAACACCACACAATCCTAATGCTAAAGTTATACCAACGATATTAGCACCTAATATGCCTCCAAGTGCTAAATCTCGTTCGTTGTTATAAATACTCGCTATCATTATTGCTAATTCTGGCAAGTTAGTTCCAATGCCAAGAAGTAGCAAACCGACCGATAAATTGCTAATTCCTAATAATACTGATATATGTTGAGCACTTTCTGTTATAAAGTGTGAACTAATATGTAAAGTTACAACACCAAAAATTAACCATAAAATTGAAATTAATAAAGTGCTAAATTTTGGACGTCGGTTAGTTAGTGGAGGTTGAATATAAATATTTTCTGTAGGTATAGGTGTTGTGTTTTTAATAACAAAAAATTCTTGAATTCCAATCCAACCAAATGCTGCGACAAATAGCAGCAGAAACATAATACCTTTTTGTTTGGTTAATTCATTATTCCATAACAATAGGCTTGGTATTAGTGATGTGAAAAAAAATATAAAAACATCAGAACGTTTTAAGCTTTTATTTATTTTAAATGGTTTAATAATTGCAGCCAATCCAACTACAATGCTTATATGAGCTATATTGGATCCAATTAATGTACCAACAGCAATGTCTGGTACTTTTTTAAAAGCAGAAGCAAGAGTAATGCAAAGTTCTGGCATGGAATTTCCTATGGAAATTATGCTTAACCCAATAACCAAGGATGATATTTTAGTGTATTTTGCTATATTACTTGCTCCAAAAATAAACCTATTGGCGGCAAATAGTAGGAGGACTAAGCTAAACACAAAATTAGTTAATGAACCTAAAATATTAAATACTCCTGCTTTATTTAGATTTTTTTATTGCAACACCTTGCAATATTAATATTACTAATATAAATAGTAGTTCATAGTAATAAAAGTGCTATAGAATACTTATTTGTGGCAAGTACTTTATATAAATAAATAATAAGTGAAATTAATATGCATTATTTTAATGAAAGTTTTAGTAATTACTTTACTAGTAGTGCGTCTCGTCGAATTAATAATATCCATTTTGTTGGAATTGGTGGTTCAGGGATGAGTGGTATTGCAGAAGTATTGTATAATTTGGGTTTTCTAGTTACAGGCTCAGATCTAGCTAAGAATGATTCTACCAGTAGATTAATTAGTTTAGGAGTGAGGGTAGCCTTTTCTCATATTGCAGAAAATGCCGCCTATTGTGATGCAATAGTTGTGTCATCAGCAGTTGCCGACGATAACATAGAATTATTAATTGCCAGAAAACGTCGAATTCCTATCATTCACAGAGCTGAAATGTTAGCTGAATTAATGAGGTTTAAATATGGAATAGCAATTGCCGGGAGTCACGGTAAAACTACAACCACTAGTTTAATTGCTACTATTTTGGCGGAAGCTAATCAAGATCCTACTTTTGTCGTTGGTGGTAAATTGAACAAATTTAGTTCTAATGCTAAATTGGGTGCTGGAGAATTTTTTGTTGCTGAAGCCGATGAAAGTGATGAGTCATTTTTGCACTTAAACCCATTGTTAGCTGTCATTACCAACATTGATAATGATCATTTATGTAATTATGGTGGGGATGTTAATAATTTAAAAAAAGCATTTTTAGAATTTACCCATAGGTTACCTTTTTATGGATTAGCGATTGTATGTAGGGATGATCCTGGCATTGCAAGTTGTATGCAACATATTTCTAGACCATTATTAAGCTATGGTTTTTCTGAAGAAGCGGATCTGCGTGCTACTAAGTATCAACAACAAAAAAATGTAAGTTATTTTCAGGTGTTATTACCTGGGGAATCGAATCCAATTCAAGTTACATTAAATTTGCCTGGTAAACATAATGTATTAAATGCTTTAGCAGCCATTGCTGTTGGTATAGAATTAAAAATTGATTTTTCTATTATTCATCAAACATTAATGCATTTTCATGGTGTTGGTAGAAGATTCCAGATGCATGGTAATTTTTTGATTAACAATAATAACCAAAATAACAATAAAAATTTTTTATTGTTGGATGATTATGGTCATCATCCAAAAGAAATTAACTCGGTTATTGTATCTATACTTGAAGGTTGGCCTAATCGTAGATTAGTTATAGTTTTTCAGCCACATAGATATAGTCGTACCGAGCAGTTATTTCAGGATTTTGTACGCGTTTTAGCGAGTGCTGATCAAATAATACTATTAGATATTTATAGTGCAGGAGAGGAAGTTATACCAAATATTTCATCACAAAAAATATGTGAAGAAATATTCACGAATTATGGTAAAAAAACAACGTTAGTGTCTAAAAATTCAGCAATTGCATTAGAAGATTCTTTATTAGAGGTGTTAAATAAAATTTTACAAGACGGGGATGTTTTATTAATGCAGGGTGCAGGAGATGTTGGTAAATTAACCACAAAATTAGTAGCAAAATTACATGTTTATGAGGATGTTAAAGTTTGAGATATATCTATTTGTTAGTTTTTTTAAGTGTTAATCTTTTTTTGACATCCAAAGCATTTTGTCAAGATTATCAAAAAAACATCCAAGATTTTTTAGAACATAACTTTACCAACAATCAAGTTGGATTAGTAGTGCAATCTTTGCCAGATAATAAAATTTTATATCAGCAAAATGCTCATAAGCTGTTTGTGCCAGCAAGTTTAGTGAAATTGTTTACATTAGTAAGCAGTTTGGAGGAATTAACACCTCAATTTAAATTTAAAACAAGTGTTAAGTGGTTACCAAAAACTTTGAAAAACAATAAATTACACGGAGATCTATCTTTAGTTTTTACTGGTGATCCTAGTTTAACTCAGGAAGATTTAGAAAATTTAATTCTAGCTGTTAAAAAGCAAGGCATTAATACTATTGAAGGTAATTTGATTGTTGATGACACTTTGTTTTCTGATTTATATGGTAATGGTTGGGCAGTGGATGATTTATCCTGGTATTATGCTGCGCCTTCTGGGGCAATAATTATTTCTGAAAATAAAATACCTATTGCTATTAAACCAATTAACACTATTGGACAATCGGTAGAATTTTTTATAGACAATAATAATAAAGCATTATATCCATTAATTGTTGGTTCTAAAGTAACAGCTGTTACTAAACAACAAAGTGAGAATGATTGTAAATTGGAAGTTACAGTTAACTCAGAAAACAACAGCTTTTTTTCTGGATGTGCACAAATTGATCAAACGGTACAGCATCTAAATTTAGCATTAAATTCTCCAAGAAAATATTTACAAAATTTATTAACATTATATTTACAAAAAAATAATATACATTTAAAAGGTAACATTGTTTTTAATAAATCTCCCAATGGACTGTTAGATTTAAAAGTGCATCAATCTTTACCGCTATTTAGCTTGTTACAAATTATGATGAAAAATTCTAATAATGTTTATGCTCATAGTATTGGTAAAGCTATGGGAGTAAAATTGTATGGAGACGGATCATTTAAAACTTCAACAAAGGCTATGATGAACGTATTGCAAAAAAAGTTGACTATCAATACTAGCACATTAAATCTAGTCGACAGTTCTGGGTTGTCTAATTATAATGTGCTAACTCCAAATCATGTAATTAGATTGTTACAGGTTATACACAATGATAAGGCCTTGCAAACAAATGTTTTAAAAATTCTAGCAAAACCAGGCGAATCTGGAACATTAAAAAATAGATTAACTGCTAAAGATCTAAAAAGTAATGTATTAGCCAAGACTGGTAGTTTAAGAAATGCTTCTGGGATTGCAGGTTATATCAAAACTAAGACAAATCGTTCTTTAGCTTTTGTATTTATAGTAAATAATATAATGCCAAATAGTTTTCACACCAAGCAACTAGAAGATGAATTATGCGAGTTATTGATAAATTTTGGTTAGCATCCACCCGGCGGCTAACGCCGCCACCCTCCTTCGAAAACGAAGGAGGGTAAAAATGGAAACTAAGTTTAATATTTCATTAGCTAAACATACCTCGTATAAAGTTGGTGGATGTGCAAAAATTTATTTTAAGCCAAAAAATTTACAAGAATTATCTAAATTTATCAAAGAATTACCATTAACTGAAGAGATCCTATGGTTAGGTTTAGGGAGTAATGTTTTAATTAGAGATGGTGGTTTTGATGGTGTTGTGATCCATACAAACAATGTTTTAAATAATATAGATATTATAGAAAAAAACGATGTTGGATTGTTAATTAAAGTAGGAGCTGGAGTTAGTTGTGCAAAACTTGCCAAATTTTGTGTTAAGCATAATTTAGCAGAAGGAATTTGGTTTGCTGGTATTCCTGGCACTATGGGCGGAGCACTCGCTATGAATGCAGGTGCTTTTGGTGGAGAAACTTGGCGTCATGTAGCTTCAGTAGATGTAATAAATCGTCAAGGGAAAATTTTTAATGAGCTTCCTACCGATTATCAGGTTAGTTATAGATCTATTGTTAATTTAAAGAACCATAACCATAAGATTAATGAATGGTTTGTTGCTGGTATATTGTTTTTTCAATTTTCCAAAACAGAAGATAATCATTTAGAAGAAAAAATAAATTTATTATTACAACAAAGAAAATTGACTCAGCCAATCGGTACATTAAATTGTGGCTCAGTTTTTAAAAATCCGATTAATAATTGGGCTGGGCAATTAATTGAAACTGCGGAGTTGAAGGGAAAACAGTTGGGAGGTGCTATAGTTTCTGAGAAGCATGCCAATTTTATAATTAATATTGGGATGGCAACAGCTGATGATATTGAAAAATTAATTAACTTTATCCAAAGTAAAGTATTAGCTGTACACCAAATATCGCTAGAGACGGAGGTTAAAATAGTTGGAAAATCAAAATAAACAAGTGTCTGTGGGTCCAGTGGAGTCTATAGGTAAAGTTGCTTTATTGGTTGGATCGCGCGATAAAGCATTATCATTCATAGATCTACTAGAAGTTTTGAAAAAGAAAAGTATTGCAATTAAGATCATTGAAGTTTTGGATGAAGGCTTAAGTCTGTTAGACAAATCAATTTGGCAAGATGTTTCCAGAGTATTTATAGCAATAACTGAGGAACATAACTTGTCTTTTGGTCACATCCAGGGGTTGTTGGATATTTTATGTTTGGAGTATACAGGTTGTGGTATGTTAACTGCAGCATTAGCTGTAGACATTATAAAAAGTAAAAAAATTTGGCAGCTCATGGGTATTGCTACAACACCATTTATAAAGTGGAGAGCAAATGTTGATTGGCAAGAAATGATAGGTTTAATTGGATTTCCTGTAGCTATAAAATCAATATGTGCTAATGATAAAAGAGTTTTTAAAGTTCAGCATATGGAGAAATTGCAATCAGTCAGTAAAAACTTTAAAAATTTAAATGATATTATCATTGAACCATGGGTTACTGGGGATGAGTATATTATATACATTATTGATGAACAGGCTTTATTGCCATTGAAAATAAGTAATTTTTTTATTACGGAAGCCATATTACCTAATAAAAAATCAAGTAATAAAAAAGATAATAAAGAAAATATTGAATTGTTAAATATTACCAGAATGCAAAAATTAGCATTAAGTGCATTTAAAGCTATTGGTGGTTCAGGATTTGCAAGTGTAAATATTTTAAAAGATTTAAATGGTGATTGTTGGGTTTTATCAGTGAATACCGCTCCATTAATGACACGTAATTCTACTTTTGCAACAGCCGCTCATAATTCTGGTATTAATTTTGAAATGCTAATAGAAAAAATTTTAGCAACCAGTTTTGTCAAAAAAGTTAATTATAATAAGTTTTCTATATTAAACAAATAAAAGACCACAATTTTTTATAATAAGCAATCGTTTAATATTGCGTTGACAAGCGTTGACGCAATACTTGACATATTGCAGAAATGTTTGGTATTAATATTATTATAAACGAATAGGCGAACGAACAAGCGAAGTGAAAAATTTAAACGTGAATTAATAATATTTCTTTTTTGTTTTATGAAATGGGGGTAATTTACTATGAGCGCTTTATCTATAATCGTGGCAAATATAATTTTAATTACTTGTTTTTTTTGTGATGTTGTTGTTGCAAGACAGCCAGCCGATGATGTTATTACCAAAGAAATTAAATCACTATTAACTAAAGAGGCAGATATTCCCACCAAACGACTAAACATATCGGCTAATGATGGAGTGGTATTGTTAGATGGAACTGTCGATACTAGGTTGCAGGCTCATAAAATCATAGAAATTGCTAATTCTATTGATAATGTTAGGGATGTTGACACCTACAATCTAAAAGTTGCTAGTTCAAATCAATATCTAAAGGATGCGTTTATAACTTCTGCTGCTAAAGGAAAAATAATATTGTTAGCTAGAAATGGTAAAATAGGAAAAGATATTAATTTTAGTGTGGAAACTACAAATGGCAATGTCCATATATTTGGAAAGATCGAGGATGATAAGGATATTTCAGTAATTACTAGAGAGGTTGGTCGTATTAAAGGAGTTAAAAACGTTCATTGCAATACTTATAGCTAAACATTAGTAGGAGATAAACAAGGCATAATGCTAAAAACTTGTTTCAGTATTGGAGGTTAGTATGACTACATTAACTGGGAAACAAAACGATTTTTTAGAAGCAATCCAAGATTTAGTAGAGCTTGAATACGATATTAGAGAAGTATATAAAGAAGCTATTGCTAAACTAATAAAAAGTGATTACAAAATAAAATTAAATGAGTTTTGCCAAGATCACGAACACTATATAATGGAGTTGTCTAAGCTATTACAAAACCATAATGAACAAGCGCCCATTAAACCAAGTGTAATTAAGCCTTTGATTAGTAAAGGCAAAGTTGCACTTGCTGAAATAATGGGTGATCAAATGATCTTAGCTGCAATGGCTAACAATGAAATTGATACTAATAAGGCATATGAACGTATTAATTCTCGTCATGATCGATGGGAGGATGCTACAGAAATGCTTAAGCGAATGCTGGATGATGAGAAAAAGCATAAAAAATGGCTAGATGAAAATAAACAACAGTCAAACTCTTGATTAATTCAAGTGTTCTTAATGTGCAATTTACGTTGTAATTAAGGAGGTAATTGTTATGAGCTTTACTCTAGAAGCGCAAGATAAATACAACAGCCTTAAAGAAACAATTAGACAAAAGTGGAGTAGATTAACAAAGCATGATCTAGATGTTATAGATGGTTCAAAAGATAAATTAGCTGCAAAAATTGCTAGTTTATATGGCTATACAACAGAAGAAGTTATAGACGAAATAAATAATGCTTATTAGCATCCACCCGGCAGCTAACGCTGCCACCCTCCTTCGAAGCGAAGGAGGGTAAAATATACGTAAATTAAAGTCTTTATTATCATCAACAAGTAATAACCATATAGGTTAATATTAATTAAAAAAGTAGAGAATAATGTAAAATGTACGATAAACTTACCCTCCTTCGCTTCGAAGGAGGGTGGCAGCGTTAGCTGCCGGGTGGATGGTATAAAGTGAAAAAAGTCACACTTTTAGTCGCGCCCTTACCTAAAAGTAAGGTTTATTTCTACTAGAAATGTTATTATACTTATCATATAAATAGAGTCCTACGCCTAATGTAATGGCTGTCCCAATTACATAAGAATATTTTGAATCATATTTCCATAATAAGTTATTTTTTCTTGTTGATAAATTACTAGATTCAAATTAAAAAGCAACAAAATTAAAGATAATATCAGCAATTTAAAGGAGGGCAAGGCATGTTAATATTAATAGATCAACATTGTATTCCTTGTGATAGCAAGATCTGTTTATTAACTATTGAAGAAGCCAGGGACATGCTGCGTGAAGTTGCAGGATGGGAATTTAAACAAGATCCATATAGAATTTACAAATGCTTTCGGTTTAAAAATTTTTACCAAACTATATCTTTTGTTAATGTTGTGGCATGGATTGCCAATCAAGAAAATCATCATCCTCGTTTAGAAGTCGAATATAACAGATGCATGGTAGAATATTGGACACATAGTATTAATGGCTTATCTGAAAATGATTTTATTTGTGCCGCTAAAATAAATCATTTATATAGTCGCTGGCGCGAAATTGCATAATCACTATTTTGTCCACCAATTTTAAATTTTTAGATATGTTTGCAAATACCATTAGTTTGTGGAGAACGTGCTTTTGGTGTATGATATAGTACTTTTTCATTAAATTTTTATGTATTGAAGGTAGTCAGTTATGTCGCTTTTAGATGAGCTTTGTTCACATTCCATGAAGTTAATTGAGGGTTATATAGGGGAAAACCAAATATATACAAGCGAACAATGTGCTGTGTCAATCTCTGCACGCTGGACAGCTAGTTTATGTTGGTTGTTTGGCCAAAAAGAAGAATTGAAGAAACAAAAAGTTACTTCTGCACAAAAATTTTTAGAATTATTACGCATTGAAATAAAAACTAATTATTCGGCATCTTCAGTTTCCACCCTAGAACCAACATTAAAAATTATACAAGAAAAAATCAAAACAGAAATAGATTCAATTACTTTAATAAGGCTACAATACAATGCCGCCCCAAGTTCATATGACGCCAGGTTAAATATTTTCGCTAAATTAATATCGTATACTCTAGAACCAGAACAATTAAAATCTATGTCATTCGCCGTGATATTAGAAAAAAATGAAGCAACCTCTAATATAACTAAAGTATTACTACTACTGGAAAATATATTGTTAAAGGTTAAATTTGACAGTTTTTTAGCTAGCGAGCCTGTCCTAAGAGCCCCAATAACTTTTATTATGAATCATGGCGAATTTATATTAAATGAATTAATGAATAATATCGCCGTACTGGCAGAAAAAAGACAAAATAAAAACACATTAAATCCATCTGTAGAAAGAAATTTTTTAATTGGCCAACTTAATGGGTTAATGCATGAATTGCGAGATAAAACCCGTTCTAGTGGAATTAAAGAAATCATATCTAAATTAGAAGCAATGACAGCCACATTGAAAACAGAAGAAATATCATATAAACGTGAACAATCCCAACAAAAACTAAGAATAACTACAGCTTAACGGATTAAAGTAGGCGCGTTAGGTCTAATTGATGGAAAAAATTTTTAAAAAAATTTTAAAAGGATACCAACTATTTAGAAAAAAATATGTGCTTGATGATCAATCCATTATGCAACCTCTTTCTGACCATGGTCAACAACCTGAAGTCATGGTAATTGCTTGTTGCGATTCTAGAGTCGATCCAGCATTAATCTTACAGTGTGATCCTGGAGATTTATTTGTAGTTCGTAATGTGGCCAATATTGTACCTCCATATGAAAAAGATAGTGCTTACCACGGCACCAGTGCCGCATTAGAATTTGGCATATGCTATTTAAACATTAAACATTTAATTTTATTAGGACACAGTCAATGCGGAGGAATAGAAGCATTATTAAAACCAACCAACAATAAAGAAAATGATTTTATCAATAATTGGGTTTCTATAATTAAAAAACATGACCATGAGCTACATCATGTTAACCACCACGCTGCGGATAGCTATGCAAAATTAGCTTTACAGCAATCGCAGCATAACTGTATGACTTTTCCCTGGATTAAAGACAGGGTTCTCAATACAAAACTAACTATCCATTTATGGTTTTTTGATATTAAAACAGGGCAAATTTTTACCTACTCCAAACAGGAAAACAGCTACAAGCCTTTAGAATAAAGATATAATCGAATTGGCGTTGGCGAGTAAATATTTTATGATCAATCAACTGTTTTTACATTACTTTTAGTTAACAAAATTTCTTGAATATCATTTTTCACCATATTTTGTTCAGATAATTTTGCAACATTTTCGGATTTTATGCGTGCCAATTTAGAGACACGTCTCTCACGTGCTTTAGAGATGATTTGTTTTTTATCGATGATAGATTGAGATTGCTCTAAATCTATTTGGACAATATCAATACAATCAACAGGACAAGGATCTAAACATAATTTACATCCTATACATTCGTTTACTAATACAGTATGCATTTGTCCAACAGCACCAATAATTGCATCAAATGGACAAGCATCTAAACATATGCCGCATCCAATACAGGCTTGTTCTTTAATTATTGCATATAACATAAACTACCGTAATAAAACTATTTATTATTTAACTCGCATTCCAGGCTCAGCACCATCATGTGGCTCTAAAATCCATAATTTACCATCATTGTTATTACCACTAGCTGCCAAAACCATGCCTTGAGACACGCCAAAACGCATTTTACGTTCTTTTAAATTCGCAACTATTACCGTACATTTTCCAATTAAATCAGCTGGTTTATATGCGGACTTTATACCAGCAAAAACTTGCCTAGTTCCTAAATCACCAACATCTAATGTTAACTTTAATAATTTTTCAGCTTCTGCTACATCTTCTGCATTAATAATTTTTGCAATTCTTAAGTCTATTTGTGCAAATTCTTCGATATTAATTTGGGGCGTAAGATCTAACTTTGCTGCTTCTAGCTTTACTGTTAAATCTGCTACATCAGAATTTTGTTTAGCTGTCACTACTTTGTCTTTAGAGCTATCATTAAAAATTTCTTGTACTTTATCCATATCAATCCTATTTATTAATGGTTTAAATTCAGCAATATCATGATCAAGTAATGGCTCATCAAGATTATTAATATTCAATTCTGTTTTTAAAAAATTTTCTGCTAATATTGCAGTTTTTGGTAATACTGGCTTTAAGTAAGTCATTAAAACTTTAAATAAATTAATGCCTGTAGTACATACTTGATGAACTAAAACTGAATTATTATGATCTTTAATTAACACCCATGGTTTTTGGCTATCAATATAACGATTAGCAACATCAGCTAATGTCATAATTTCTCGAATAGCTTTGCTATAATTTAAATCCATAAACAATTGAGTTATAGATTGTTTTTGCGCTACAAATTGCCTATAAACAGCAACTTCATGTAAATTATTTGCTAATTTATTATCAAAATTTTTATTAATAAACCCTGCACATCGACTAGCAATGTTCACAAATTTACCAACTAGATCTGCATTAATTCTAGCTACAAAATCTGTAAAATTTAAATCTAGATCATCAATCCCATCAGATAACTTGGCAGATAAATAATAGCGTAAACACTCTGTAGACAAATGCTCAGAATATTGTTTAGCAGTAATAAAAGTACCACGTGATTTAGACATTTTTTCACCATTGATTGTTAAAAACCCATGAGTGAAAATTTTATTAGGGGTGCGATAACCAGACCCATTCAATATTGCCGGCCAAAATAAAGCATGAAAATATATTATGTCTTTACCAATAAAATGACACAACTCACTATTATTAGTGTTATCTACAGCAACAAAATCCGCAAAATTAATTTGATCGTTTTTGGCACATAAATTTTTAAAAATAGATAAATATCCAATTGGCGCATCTAACCAAACATAAAAATATTTGTCTTTAGTATTGGGGATTAAAAAACCAAAATATGGAGCATCTCGAGAAATATCCCAAGATTTTAATCCATCTGGATCTTTCAACCATTCGGTCAATTTATGTAGCATCGCAGGTTGAATGGGATTGTTTTCTTGTAACCAATTATTTAAAAAATCTCTGTAATTAGCTAAATTAAAAAAATAATGCTGAGATTTTTTAGTAATTGGAGTAGTTCCTGTTAAAATAGATTTCGGATTTTTAAGCTCAAACGTCGCATAATGTGCTCCACAAGACTCACAATTATCTCCATATTGTTCTTCTGCATTACATTTTGGACATTGTCCTTTAACGTAACGATCAGGAAGAAAAATATTCTCTACTTGATCATATAACTGTTCTATTTCTTTAACTTCAATGTCATTGTTTGCTAATAATTTAGTATAAATTTCAGATACAATTTCTTGGTTTTCTGCAGAATGAGTAGTGTAGTAATTATCATAATCGATACTAAATTCTTTTAGATCTGCAACATGACTTACATAATATTTTGCAATCAATTCTTCTGGAGAAATATTTTGCTCTTTTGCCTTTAACATGATTGGAGTGCCATGCGCATCATCACCACCAATAAACAAACACTGATTACCAATTAGTTTTTGCCATCTAACCCAAATATCAGCCTGAATTTGCTCTAATATGTGCCCAAGGTGTAAGTCCCCGTTAGCATAATATAATGCTGTTGTCACTAAAATTTTTCTGCTTGTCATATAACTTATAACCGTACAACTATAGATTTATAAATAATTAATATATTATCTTTCTAATGACACAAAAACAAATAACGTTAGCTGAAAAAATTTTTTTGAACCCATCTAAATTAGATAATACTCATTTATCCAAGATACTTTCGAGCTTATTAATTAAATCCATAGATTATGCTGACTTATATTTTCAAGCTATAGGCTCTGAAAGCTGGTACTTGGAAGACAATATAGTCAAATCTGGTAGCTATGGAACTACAAAAGGAGTTGGTATTCGTGCTGTTAGTGGCGATAAAACTGGACTTGCATTCTCCGAAGACATTATTCACTCTTCGATTGAAGAAGCGTCCAAGGCTGCCAGCAGCATAGCAACATCAAGCGACATAGATCAAGCTGTAAGGATAAAACCTTTTAATAAAAATAAAACAACTTCTAAACACAAGCTTTACTTAGAAGAAAATCCTTTAGGATCTATTTCGGATCAAGAAAAAGTTACTCTGTTACAAACAATAAATGAATTTGCAAGAGGACTAGATCCTAGAATATCTCAAGTTACAGCATCCTTAGCTGCCAGCCACGAAATTATTTTAATAGCATCTAGCGATGGAATATATACTGCAGATCTTAGACCATTAATTAGATTAAATATTAATGTTATAGCCAAAACAAACGATCGTATAGAACAAGGAACAGCTGGTGGCGGTGGACGATTTACAAGTTACGAAATATTTACTAAAAATAATTGGGAGTTAGCACATAAATATGTAAAACGAGCTGTACACTTAGCTCTAACTAATTTAGATGCAACAGCCGCACCAGCTGGCAATATGCCTGTTGTTTTAGGACCAGGTTGGCCTGGGATATTATTACATGAAGCAATTGGACATGGCTTAGAAGGAGATGCTATTAGAAAAGGCTCTTCTGTTTTTGCTGGAAAACTCGGCCAACAAATAGCTAGTAATTTATGCACCATAGTTGATGATGGTTGCCTAAAATCTATGCGTGGCTCACTAAACATCGATGACGAAGGAACACCTACTCAAAACACAGTTCTTATAAACCATGGCATATTGGAAAATTATTTACAAGATAAATTAAATGCTAAACTTATGAACCAAAAATCTACTGGCAATAGCCGAAGACAATCATACGCTTACCTACCAATTCCTCGTATGACTAACACATATATGTTGCCTGGCACTAGCCACCCAGAAGATATTATAAAAAGCGTCTCTAAAGGAATTTATGCTGTTAATTTTGCTGGTGGTCAAGTAGACGTTACCTCAGGTAAATTTGTATTTGAAGCTAACGAAGCTTATTTAATTGAAAATGGCAAAATTACAACCCCTATAAAAGGTGCAACTATCATTGGTAATGGACCAGAAGTACTACAAAAAGTTGTAATGGTTGGTAATGATTTACAATTAGATCCTGGCATTGGTACATGTGGTAAAGATGGACAATCCGTTCCAGTCGGCGTTGGCCAGCCAACACTTTTAATTAACGAATTAACTGTTGGTGGAACAAAATGTTAAATCATAAATATTTAGAACAATTAACTACAGCTATTAAAAAAATTTTGCTGTTCTCTAAAAAAAACCACGTCAATTGTGAAGTGGCAGCTAATATTAATATAGGCTTATCAGTAAATGTTAGAATGCAAAATGTAGACACTGTAGAATTTAATAATAATAAAAAAATTTATATTACTGTATATGCAGCTCAAAATAAGGGGACTGTTGCTACTACCGAATTAGATGAACAATCTTTAGAAAACGCAGTAACCAAAGCAATTTCTATTGCTAAATTTACTAACTCTGATCCATATGCTGGGCTTCCGGATCCAAGTTTAATCACTAAAAACATTATAGATTTAGATTTAAATCATCCAGAAAACATAGATGCCAACTATGGAATTAATCTTGCAAAAAATTGTGAACTCGTAGCTCTTAATTATCATCCAGCTATAAAAAATTCTGATGGAGCCATGTTTACTTATAACTCTAGTTTTATAGCAATTGGTAATAGTCACGATTTTATTGGAGCATACCCAACTACTAGCTATAGCTTATCTTGTGCTACTATTGCGGAACAATATGGCAATATGCAGCGTGATGGTGATTTTACTGTTGCTAGATGTTTACAAGATTTAATTTCACCAGAAGATTTAGGCAGACAAGCCGCTCTACAAACTGTAGATCGGTTAGGAGCAAAACCAATTCCAACCTGTAAAACTCGGGTACTCTTTACTCCAAAAGTTGCTTCTGGATTATTAGCTAATCTAATTGCTGCAATTGCTGGAAGTAACATTTGCAATAAATCATCATTTTTATTAGATAAACTAAACAATAAAATATTTCCAGAATTTATTAATATAATAGATGATCCATTTGTTAAGCGCGGCTTAGCCAGTGCATCTTTTGATGATGATGGCATTGCAACCAAAAAACAATCAATAATTACTAATGGAGTATTGAATACTTATTTGTTAAGTAATTATTTTGCAAAAAAACTACAAATAGCACCAACCGGACATGCGGGTGGCATACATAATTTATTTATACAAAGCACTGATACTGATCAGAGCGTTATTCAAAAATCTAACCATTCTATACAAGCTGTAAAATCAACAACTGATAGATGGGCTGGTTGCTCTAACTTAATTAAACAAATGAATACTGGATTAATAGTTACAGAAACAATTGGCCATGGAGTTAATTTAGTAACTGGCGATTACTCCAAAGGTGCTTTTGGTTTTTGGGTAGAAAATGGCAAAATAATGCATCCAGTCGAAGAAATTACTATTGCTGGAAATTTAAATGATATGTTTAAAAATATTTTGGCAGTTGGTTCAGATTTTGATTATCAAAATAATATTATTACAGGATCTATTTTAATAGATAATTTAACTATAGCTGGGAGTTAGTTAGTATGAAAATTAGATATTTATTAATCTTATCGATGTTATATTTAGTTGCTTGCACACCTGGGACTTTGGATGGCAAACCTAAAGACACTGTTGAATATTTCGAAAAAAAAGCTAAATCCAAAAAATATTTCGATACAGATAAACTTCAACATCGCCCACGGCGAATGAGCCAACCATATACTAATGATGCACCACCGCCATCACCGAAGAAACGTTAGTATTTTGTAAAGAGACAGGGCCGTTCAGTGAACAGCCCTACCATTAATTCTACATCCCCATAAATCCAGGCGGTAATTTATCAGCCATAGATTGCATCATTTTTAACATATTGCCTTTATTAGATAATTTTTTAGTCATTTTTTCCATTTGCTGATAATGTTTAACCAATTTATTTAAATCCTGAACATGAGTCCCAGATCCTTTGCAAATTCTATTTTTTCTAGAACTAACATTAAGTAATGCCGGATAAATCCTTTCTTTTTTGGTCATAGAATCAATAATAGCAATCATAGTTTTAATGTGTTCATCACTAACTTTAGCTTTTATGGTACTAGACATTGCAGCAAACCCTGGCATTTTATCTATTAAACTCCCAATACCGCCCATATTTTTCATTTGTAAAAGTTGATCACGTAAAATAGTAAAATTAAATTGTCCTTTTATAACTTTTTTAGCAATTTTTTCAGATTCGGTTCGATCTATCTTTGCTTCGATTTCTTCAATCAAAGATAAAACATCTCCCATACCTAAAATACGTGAGGCTATTCGATCTGCATAAAACACGTCTATTGCATCTAATTTTTCGCCAGTTGTATAAAACTTAATCGGCTTCCCGGTAACATGCCGAACAGATAATGCGGCTCCACCTCTAGTATCACCATCTAATTTGGTTAAAATAATTCCAGTAAGTGGCAAGCTGTCATTAAATTGCTTAGCAGTGTTAGCTGCATCTTGACCAGTCATACCATCCACTACAAACAATGTCTCTATTGGTTGCAACGTATCGTGTAACAGTTTTGCTTCCTGCATCATAGCTGGATCTATATGTAATCTACCTGCGGTATCTATAATCAATACATCTTTAAATTGTCGTTTAGCCGCATCCAATGCTGCGGCTGCTATTGTTTGTACAGACTCCTGAGGATTGGATGGAAAAAAGCTGGCACCAACTTGGTTCGTCACTTGCTCTAATTGCAAAATAGCCGCTGGCCGATATATATCACAACTTGCTAACATAACACTTTTTTGATGTTTTTCTTGTAAATACTTAGCAAGTTTGGCACAAGTTGTAGTTTTACCACTACCTTGCAAACCAACTACCAAAATTACAGCAGGTCGATTAGTTTTTAAATTGATGGCCGAGTGCTCGCCCATCAAATTAATTAATTCTTGTTGAACTAATTTGATTAAAAATTGTTCTGCAGTTAAATGCGGATCAATTAATTTATGTAAAACACTAGTACGGATCGCACTAATAAAGTGGTTAATAGCCGTTAATGCAACATCCGCATCCAATAAAGATTTTTTAACTTGCTGTAATACTTCGTTTAAATCAGACTCTGATATTTTATTTTTACCAGTTAATTTGCTCCACGCACTTTTAAAGTTTTCCGATAAATTTTCAAACATAAATAAAATCTCCCAAATATAAATATATTTGATTTGTTACTAATGAGTTATTAGTGTTCAAAAAAATAATGAGAGCTGTTTGAGCACCGCGCAGCGGTGCGAGTTCGCGAATTATTTTTTTGAACACTAAAAACTCAAGTGCGTTCTGTATATAAAGCTAACAGCTCTGTCACATAATTTCTAGTTGCAGCATGACAACTTATCATCCTTCTAGCCTGAAAGGTAGTCAATTCTGTAGCTTTACTGTAAATTTTCTTGGTACATACAGTAAAATGGTTGGAAATTAGCACCGGTACACCTTTTTTTGACAATTTAATTGCCAAATCCGCTAAAATTTGCTGATTACTTGCGTCAAAACCACCAGCTTGATAGCTAATAAAATTCGCAGTTGTGCTAAGTGGTACATATGGTGGATCACAATATACAACCGAGTTACGCACTTTGACTTTAGTTAATGATTCTTTAAAATCCCTCAAAAAGAACTGGGCTCTTTGAGCCTTTAAACAAAATAATCTCATAGATTCTGCTGGAAAATTAAGCTGCTTATGGCTGCCAAATGGTACATTAAATTTATTATTTTTGTTAAATCTACATAGACCATTATATCCATGTCTATTTAGATACAAAAATAAAGCAGCTCTTGTTATTAGATCTTGATCTTGCTCCATATTATTAAATTGATCGCGAATTTTATAATATTGAATAGCAGTATTATTTTTACTAATAAAAAATTTGTTACAAAAATTGATAAACTCATCACCATATTGCTGTAATGTCTTATATAAATTAATTAAATCTGAATTTGCATCACTTAAAATATAACTTTCGTAATTGGTATTTAAAAAAATCGCACCAGAACCCACAAATGGCTCGATTAATACCTTACCAATAGGTAATTTAGCTAATATAAAGTTTAGAAACCTATATTTACTACCAGGCCACTTAATAAACGGCCTGATTTTACTTTCTTTTAATTTTATCATATGTTTGTTAGTTTACATGCTATCTATTTCCGCCTATAATTAAGGCAAATAACAATAAAAAATATAAATTATGTTTAATTATACTGGACTAAACAATAAAAGTATTTTTCTATTATTGGCAACTTTGTTGTTCCATCAGTCAGCTATTAGCATGACTTTAATAGAAGTTGTAAATTATGTGTTAGAAACTCATCCAACAATTATGGCTAACGAAAAATCTGTAGATGTATTTCAGTATCGCTACCATCAATCCTTTGGTACATTTTTACCAGAAATAAGCTACGGAAGAATTGAAAATCATGAAAAAACTAGTAATGCTCCAAGTAATATTCCAAAACCAATTTACCTTACTGCACATGCCAATGATTTTAATTTAAAGCAAAATCTATTTTCTGGATTTAAAGATTTTAATGCTAATAGAGCTGCAATGTGGCGTTATACTTCAACAAAAGAAAATGCTCTTTTTAATATTAACACCCAAGTACTTGACGTAATTATCTCTTACATTACAGTTTTACAACAAGAAAAAATATTAACCATTGCGCTAGACAATGAAAAATTTTTTCAAAAAGCACTTGATAATTTAGAAAAATTATTTGAAAGCGGTGCGACAGACAAAGCTGATTTCTTATTAGTTAAAAATAATTTACAAAACGCTAAAGGCACAACATTACAATCACAAAAAGATTATGATTCAGCGGTATCCAAATTTAGAAATTCTATAAATTTAGTTCCAAAAAATTTATCACCATTACGTTCAATATCTAAGTACATTAATCCTGATCCACAATCCACAATAGAATTAGCATTACAACAAAATCCTTCTATTAAAGAAGTCCAAGCAAAAATTAAAACTCTAGAGCATGAGTTAAGAGGAGCTTCTAGTACGTTAATGCCATCCTTAGACATGATTGTTTCTAAAAGCCAATCAGCAAATACTACCGGTTTACGAGGAAAAAGCGGTAATACTAAGGTTGGGATAAGTGCCAATTTCAACTTATTTAGAGGTGGACAAGACTATTTAGAAATACAAGCAAAAACTGCCGAAAAAATTGGGCTAGATTATCAACTAGAAGCTGCTACTAGGAATATAAAACAAGATATCCACGAAACTTTATTAACTATAAATAACACTTTAGATAAAAAAAAATCTATAGAAGAACAAATACTTTCGGCTGATCAATCCCTAAATTCGTATTTGATTTTATTTGATTATAACCAATCCTATTTACTTAATGTATTAAATGCTAAAAAATTATTATTTACGGCGCAAACAGATAATATCCTCAACAATAGTAATAAGCTAATACATGAACATAAGATGTTATTATTAGATAACTCCTTACTATCAACCTTAGAGGAAGTCTACTCTTTCAAACATAATAACAAACCATTTGTTGATAACTAAATATAAACAAAATATATTAGTTAAATGTTTATCAATATAACCAGCAAG
The DNA here is from genome assembly GCA_903822055.1 of uncultured Francisellaceae bacterium. Classification (GTDB taxonomy): domain Bacteria; phylum Pseudomonadota; class Gammaproteobacteria; order UBA6186; family Azoamicaceae; genus UBA6186. Next base: position 27,287 of record CAIJNR010000074.1, read on the forward strand.
ATTTATAACTTATTTTTTATCTTATTATTACCATTTGTATTTTTAAGATTATTAATCAAAAGTCTACGATCAAAAGCATATAGATTTCGTTTGCAGGAACGATTAGGGATTTTTATTGCACCACCCAAAAATACAAATAATATTTGGGTACATGCCGTGTCTGTTGGAGAAATAATAGCTGCAATCCCCATAATTAAAAAAATTCAAGAAAAATTACCTAATGTCTCTATTATACTCACGTGTACAACTCCAGCCGGATCTGACATTATTAAAAAAAAATTATCTGATACAGTATTTCATGTATATTTTCCTTTGGATGCTAATTTTGCCATAAAGAATTTTTTAACTAAAATAAATCCAAAATTATTAATAATTATAGAAAAAGAAATATGGCCCAATATAATATTAAATTGCCATAAAAATAATATACCTATAATAGTTGCCAATGCCCAAGTATCTAACAAATCATTTTATAGATATGCATTAATTAAACCATTGATAAGATCTTGGTTAACAAAAATAATGTTTATTTGTGCTCAAACTAAATTTGATGCTTATAAGTTTAAAAAACTGACCGATCCAAGTTCCACAAAAAACATCATGGTTACTGGTAATAGCAAATTTGATCTTGCTTGGCAAAACAGCTGCCCAAACGCCTATATAGCTTCAACTAAAGTTGGTGCAAACAGTATCGATCCAGGAACACAAAGACCAATTTGGATCGCAGCTAGCACCCACCACGGAGAAGAAGATTCAATTTTAGAAGCACATAGAATTATCTTAAAAAACATCCCCAATGCTTTATTAATTTTGGTTCCGCGGCATCCAGAAAGATCTTCGGCAATTATAAAAAATTTAACTTCTTTAAACTTCACTTTTAAATTACGCAGCAATCAACAAACATTACTAGATCCCAATATACAGGAACAAGTATATTTAATAGATTCTATTGGTGAATTAAATTTATTATATACAATGAGCCAAGCAGCATTTGTAGGCGGTAGCTTAGTGCCTATTGGATGTCATAATGTGTTAGAGCCAGCATCTCATGCTATTCCAATAGCAACAGGACCATATACCGAAAATTGCAAACAAATAGCATTTAGAATGAAACTTGCAAATGGATTAATTGTTATAAAAAATTCTCAAGAATTAGCCATAACAATTATGCAGTGGCTACAAGATGCCAATTTAAGAACAACAATAGGGCAAAATGCTAAAAACTATTTATATAATCAAGTCGGAGCTAGCAAAAAAATTGCTGATTTAGTTGCTGAGGCCTTATGTTAAGGGCTATCCAGCGAACAATGAGGCAAATAACCATCAAAGCCTCACCCCTTCAAGTTCAATTATAATTCACGCTTACCAGGTCCCTCTCCAACAAAAATTGTTGGAGATGGTGGGCACCTTGATACATATTCTATGCTTTTTGCTATATTTTCCAATGCATTATATAAATCGTTTAAAACTTCCAAATTTCAAAATCTTAGTACCTTAAAATAATGAAAACCAAATTATCTGTAATAGCATTTTGCTAATATTATTATGCTAACGTGAGCATATGGTGCCCACCCTCTCCAACAATTTTTGTTGGAGAGGGACCTGGTAAGCGTGAATTATAATTGAACTTGAATGGGTGAGGCTTTGATGGTTATTTACCTCGCTGTTCGTGAATGACTCTGCTAATCACGACTTTTTAGATAAATATAAATAAATCACCGGGGTAATATACAAAGTTAAAACTTGTGAAAAAATTAATCCTCCAACTACTGCCACCCCCAAAGAACGCTGAGTTTCTATTGATACCGAACCAATTCCTAATGCTATTGGTAAAGAACCTAAAATTGCTGACATTGTCGTCATCATAATTGGTCTAAACCGTGTTAAACATGCATTGTAAATAGCTTCTCGTGGTTTTAAATGGTCGTTACGCTGATTAGACAACGCAAAATCAATCATCATAATAGCATTTTTCTTAACGATCCCAACTAAAATTATTAATCCAATAAATCCATACAAATCTAAATCAATATTAAAAATAAATAATGTAAACAATGCTCCAAAAGCCGCCGCCGGCAATCCTGATAACACTGTTAATGGGTGAATGAAGCTTTCATACAACATACCTAACAATATATAAACTACTAAAATTACTATTAACAATAATACTGCCAGACTATTTAAAGATGATTTGAAAGTTTCAGCAATACCAGAAAATTGCATAGTTAATCCGTTTGGCAAATGTAATTTTTTAGTTGTCTTTTCAATGGCAGTCAATGCATTACTTAAAGATACCCCAGACTTTAAATTAAAAGATATGGTAGCTGCTGGAATTTGTCCTTGATGATTAATAGTTGATAATTCATTACCAACCGAAATTGTAGCTATAGCACCAAGTGGCACCAAGCTACCATTATTTGATCTTACTTCTAATTTAGTTAATAGATTTTGATTATTAAATTGTGGCAATATTTCTAAAATCACTTTATAAGTATCAGATTCAGAATAAATAGTAGAAATTTGCAACGTACCTAATGCAGCATATAGCGTGTTTTCTATATTATCCATAGAAACACCTAAAAATGCTGCTTTTTCTCTGTCTATATTCAATTCTATTTGAGGAGTAACCATTTGCAAATCATTATTAACGTCTTGCAATTCTGGCAAAACCTCTAATTTTCGTTGTAATAAATCGACCGCATGCTGTAATTCTTTTACATTAGGATCTAACACAATATATTGGTATGCTCCTTTTGTCATCTTACCTCCAACAGGAATTACCGGAATATTTTGTAAAAAAACTTTCATCCCAGGAACTTTGTTAACCTTGTCACGTAATTGGTTAATAATTTTTTTAGCATCATGTCGGCGTTTATCGTATGGTTTTAATTTAACAATAATAAACCCTGAATTTAAAGTTTGAGATATACCACCAGCTCCAACGTTATATACTAGACTCTCGACATCCGGATGATTTTTAATAATATCTGCCACTTGATTTTGCCTTTTAATCATCAACTCAAAACCAATATCCGCATCCGCTTCGGTAAACACTATAAAATTACCAACATCTTGATCTGGGATAAATCCTTTCGGAATAACTTTAAATAAAACCATGCTACATAAAATTGTCAATAAAAATATATGAAATATGGTTTTTTTATGATCCAAACTCCACAATAAGCTACGTTGATAAAAATCAAAAGTAGCTTTGTATAACTTTTCGCTTAACTGAAAAATACCTATTGTATTTAAATTGCTATTAATCCGCAAAAATCTACTAGCTAACATTGGAGTTAAAGTTAAAGAAATAATTCCAGATAACAAAATTGTAATAACGGTAGTTACTGCAAACTCATGGAACAATCTACCTATAATCCCTTCCATAAATAAAATAGGTATAAAAACCACTATCAACGACAAAGTAATAGATACAACAGTAAATGCTATTTCCTTCACCCCATCTAATGCTGCTTCCAGTGGTTTTTTGCCTTTCTCTAAATTACGCATAATATTTTCTAACACCACAATTGCATCGTCCACAACAAAACCAACAACTAAAGTTAACGCCAACAAAGATATAATGTTTAAGCTAAAACCTAACAAATCCATAAACGCAAATGAAGCAACAATAGATAAAGGAAGAGCGATACTAATAATTAAAGCTGCAATTATGTTACGCAAAAACACAAAAATCACCCCAACAACTAAAAAAGCCGCAATTATTAAAGTGCGCTGTACATCCTGGACCGCCAGTTTAATGGTAGGAGAACGATCATACATAGTAACTAAATTAATAGTAGCTGGTAGTTGCTTTTTTAAAATTTTTAATTGATTATATATATTATTAACGACTTCTAATGTATTAGTACCAGGTTGACGTTGTATTGCCAAAATAATACTACGTTGTTCGTTAAACCAACTGGCTACTTTTGTGTTTTCTACACTGTCTATTGCCCTACCTATTTGTTGTAATCTAATAGGAAAACCATTTCGGAAAGCTACTATTAAATTTTTATATTCTACTGCATTGTTAAGTTGTCCATTAACTTTAATTGGTAATTCTTGGGTTTTTTCACTTATTGATCCAATTGGTAAATTCACATTACCTCTAATTAATGCTTCTTTTACTTCTAAGATAGATATTTTATAACCAGATAATTTTTCTGGATTTAATTGTACCCGAGTTGCATATTTTTGAGAGCCATAAATACCAACTTGGGCTACCCCATTAACCATAGACAAGCGTTGTCCAAGTAATTTTTCGGCATAATCATCAACAACAGATAACGGTTCGGTATCTGAATACATGGCCAAATAAAGTACTGGTGCTTCTGCTGGATTGATTTTTACGTAAACAGGTGGATGTAGCATATTACTTGGCAATTCTGCAGCACTTGCTGCAATTGCTGATTGCACATCAAGTGCTGCTCCATCAATTTTTCTATTCAAAGAAAATTGTAAAATTATTTGAGTACTACCTAAAGAACTACTAGAAGTTATAGAATCAATACCAGCAATAGTAGAGAACCGTTTTTCTAAAGGAGTTGCAACAGAATTTGCCATGGTTTCTGGGCTTGCTCCTGGTAATACTGCATTTACTACGATTGTTGGAAAATCAACGTCCGGCAATTGACTTACAGGTAATAAATAATAACCGTAAATTCCAAACAATAATAACGCCAACATTAATAAAGTTGTCATTACTGGTCGTTCAATAAAAATTTTACTGATTTGCATATACTTCAACTATGGTGTTATCTATTAAATGGGCTTGTCCTTCGGTAATCACTATTTGTCCATCTTGCAAACCACTTACAACTACTGTTTCACTATCGATAACATCCCCTGTTTTTACTAAAGTTTTTTTAGCTTTTGCAATATAACTTTTTTTACGTGTTTTTGTTTTTTCAGCCACATAAACATAAGGACCTTGTTGACATATTTGTATTGCTCGGCTAGGGACTATTAAGGCGTTTGTTAAATTTTTAATTACTAAAGATATATTAACAAACTGTCCTGGCCAAAGCGCTAAATCACAATTACAAAATTCTGCTTTTAAAGCAATTGTTCCATTTAAGTTGTCTACTTGATTGTCGATAAAAATCAATTTACCAACATTAGAAAATCCAGACAAATGAACTGTTAAATCCTCTAAATTATTAATATTCCTAATCAATTCTGGCAAATATTCTTCTGGTATGGTAAATAATACATTTACCGGATTAGTTTGATTAATATTAACTAGTCCGACTCCAGTAGCTGCCTTAATTGCATTACCAGGATTTACTAAAATTTGTCCCGTAACTCCAGTAATTGGCGAATAAATTTTAGTAAAATCTAATTGTACTTTAGCAGATTCCACTGCTGCAACAGAGGCTTGAACTGATGCTTCAGACATTTTAAAATTTGCTATAACTTGTTGATATTCTTGCTCAGATACAAAATTATTTCTACGTAGTTTTCCGTATTTTTGCAATTGTAATTGACTATTTTGAAGTTCCGCTTGATTTCTAGCTAAATTAGCTGTTGCCTGATTGTGTAAAGCCTGTAGTTGAGAAGGATCTATTTCAAACAATAATTGTCCTTTTTGAACTATCTGTCCTTCTGTGAAGGCTGCATTTAAAATAACGCCATCTATTTGCGGTTTAACAATAATCGCAGTTTGCGGTTGTATCTTTCCAGATGCATGGATTTTAATTTTAACATTTTTTTTAACAACTTTATCAACTGCCACTACAAAATTTTGTGTTGAATGGAATTTAAAGTTTAACAAATATGTTCCGACGTGAGTAAGTAAAAAAATAATTACAAATACAGCACCAATAATTTTCATTGATTTATTGTCCTGCAACAAATCTGAAAAATTTATTGGTTTTAATAAAATTATTAAATTTAACAATTTGTTTTTTAAATTGTTAAATAAAGTTGTTGTTAAATTTATTATTAAATTAATTTTTAAATTAATAAAATTTTTAAGTGATATCATAGTTTTATCGCTTGCATATGCAACTGTTATATAATAGATATTACGTCTTTATATCTCATCGGCTAATGTATATATTTTTAATAGTATGATTGGATAAAAATTTATTTTGTGACTAGGTTATGCTAATAGGTAGAAGTAACTGTTCTAATGTTCTCATATACCAGATCGCTTTTTTTAAGCACATTTAAATGCCAAAGAAGGCATCCACCCGGTGCTACGCACCGACCTCCTTCG
>CAIJNR010000075.1 GCA_903822055.1 uncultured Francisellaceae bacterium
ATTTCATGCAAACATTTTTGTAAACACCAAGTAGCAAAAACCACATCATCGGAATCTTCCGTATTTTTGCTATGATATTTAACAACAGCACACCCCATGTAAATGTAACTCCAAACATCCACCAATCTTGATGACAATCTTTCATTTTGTTTTAATGAAACGCCATATTTTAAAAACGACAATTCTACTAAACAAGATAATACAATGCTAAAAAAACTTAAATTTTTACAATATTTTTTAAAATATTTATTGATTAATTGATGTTTAAACCCAAGGCAAAAGATCTTGTTTGAACAACTATGCAGCACCATTTTTGCAAAATTACTTAGTGCGTATGAAATGTGAGCTAAAAAATGTTGATCAAACATCTTAACATTATTAGTATCAACAGCCTCTAGTTCAGCAGTTAAAAATGGATGACATTTAATAGAACCAACCTGGAAAATCATTGTATTTTTTAGTAAATTGTTAGAACCATCCATAGCAATACTAATTGGTATACTTTGATACAATCTAGCTAAATAATTATTTGCTCCAAGCATAGTAGCGCGGCTACCACTAACATCCATAGCAGCATTAATAATTTTTCTGCTAAGTTCTGTTATACTACATTTAGCCATAGCAGTAATTATGCCAGGATTATACCCCATGTTAAATGCAGTTAATGTTAGATTTCTTATTGATTCTAACATATACGTATAACCACCTATTTTAGCTAAATTTTCCTCTACTCCATCAAATTCTTCCATAGGCAATCCAAATTTCTTGCGAATTACAGAATATGTCGTTATATTTTTAAAACCTACTTTACCAATTGCACTGCCTAGTGCCGACAAAGAAATTCCCCTGAAAGTAGATAAACAGCTATTAAACATTAAACTACCGTGGCCTATCATATCCTTACCACCAACAATAAAATCAAATGGTAAAAATACATTTTTACCTCTAATGGGCCCACTCATACATACTTGATTAAGTGGTAAATATTTAGTGTTATGAGTAATTCCTGGTAAATTAGTTGGGATCAGACAAACCGTAAACCCTAACTCTTTATGGCCTCCAACCAGCAGATTGTTTGGATCATATAATTTAACTACTAAGCATAATAATGTAGCAATCGGAGCTAATGTTACGTAACTCTTATCCCAATTTAAAAGTATTCCTAATACTTCTTGATCCTGATATTTTCCATAACATACAATACCATTGTCAGACATAAGAGCGGGATCGGAATCCTCAACATCAGAGGTTAACGCAAATGCCGGAACATGATACCCAGCTGCTAATTGCGGTAAATATTCTTCTTTTTGTAACTTGGTTCCATATTTTAATAACAATTCATGAGGACCAAGAGAATTTGGAACCATAATATTTATTGCTGCAGTCACACTACGAGTTGCAATTTTTTGCACAATTTCTGAAATAGCAAATGAAGAAAATCCTAAACCACCATATTCTTGAGGTATTAACATAGATAAGAATTTGTGTTGTTTTAAATATACCCAAATCTGTGGAGATAAATCTGATTTACTTTGCGTTAGATCCCAATCATTTAACATTCCACACAAAGTGTCTACTTGATTACCTAAAAATATTTGCTCTCTAGCAGTTAATTCTGGGTTGGGCCATTGTAATAATAGATCCCAATTTAAATTTCCATTTAAAATATTTCCTTCAAACCATTTGTGACCAGAAACTACCATTGCTTTTTCAATATTTCCAACATCTGGTAATTTCTTTTTAAAATATTTTAAAATATTTTGAGATACTAACTGTTGTCTAATATTTTTCTGAGAAAAAATCAGTCCAATTAAAATAGCTACCCATAATAATATGCTACCTATAATTTCAATATTATCTGTCAGCTGCAAAGTTAAAGTAAATACTGATAGGAAAAACAACCAAATATAAAATGTTCCTCTTACCGCTAAAATACCCAAAACTAAAAACACACCAACTATAATCATAACTACATTTACTAATATATTTAACATA
>CAIJNR010000076.1 GCA_903822055.1 uncultured Francisellaceae bacterium
AAGTAATATTAAGCCCAAGAACTATAAAAATTTTGTCGTGAAATTTTAGACAATGACAGCTTTTTATAATACAAAACGTCTTGGGTATAATTATACTGCGAAACTAGTAGCCAACACCCTTTACAGCATCAAAAAAATGGTAAAAGTAATTGTAAAAATTAAATACTATGTTATTATAGTTAGAAGGTTTGCTGTATAACCATTATAATTACAAAAATAACTTAAGATAAATTGAGAACATTAGATATGATATGCACATATAGATTTTGTGATGATTTGATCAGTACGGAATTAGATTTGAATGCTAAAGAGCAAAACATTGCTTATAAAATATTAGAAACTATTAATGGCATGTATAAAAATAATACTGATGATACTTTTAGTGAGTTAAAGAAGCTAATAAAAGATTCAAAACATTTATACGGGACAATTAAGCTTGTTGTTATGTCAGAAGGAAGTCTAGAAACAGGATATTGTTGGGATGGAGTAGATACCATATACAATGAATTGCCAACAAATTTAACTGAATATCAAGCCTATGAGTTTATGAGAGGATTAATTTTTGAACTATGTAATAGCGTTAATAGAGGTTTTAATGAGATAGAAAATATAAAAAAGCTTGCACATGATCATAATTCATATGCCTTTTTAATGGAATTACTTGAATACGAGACTGTGCAGCGAATGAATTCTATAATGATGCAAATTAAAGAATGCCAAGACCAAATAGAATGGTGTGCAGAGATATATGAAAATATAGGCAAGATGAAAAAAATTATTTCATCTTGCCTAGAAAAAGAATGTTTGTATACCCCCCCAACATTTATTGAAGTATGGGAACATGTTAATTCTGTAAAATCTTCTGGTTATGCAGAGCATAGCCATGCTGAATTCTATCGACGCCAATACCTAGAAGATACTTCAAATTTATCTCAACAACTTACGATATCAAACAAGTCAGAAGCTGATGTTGAACTATTGAAAAACGCAAATAGTATTAGGGATATATGGTTACATAAAACGGAATTTTCTTTATTTAAAAAAATGGATTTATTGTTTTCATTTGGAAAAGAAACACAAATAAATATTGTTGGTGGTGTGTTAAATATAGATAAAAATGGTGCGACATATGCTTCGGTAAAACGAATTTGTTATCATAATTAACCATGATATTACAAATTAACCGACTATTTTAGCAATTTCATGATCGATAACATATGTAATGCAACTATCAGACCAAACATTTAGTGACGTTTCTACCATATCAATAATACTATAAAACGGTAAAATTAATCCTAGTAATGTTATAGGAATATCCATACCAGAAAGTAAACTTGCGCTTAAGAAAAAGCAGCCCATAGGAACACCTGCATTACCCACAGCTGCAATTGTTGATACGATTACCCATAAACCCATATCAATATAAGAAACGATATAACCATTGCTTTGCATTACGTAAATTACGGTGCTAAAAATAAATGCAGCACAACCATTCATGTTAATTGTAGTGCATAGTGGTAAAACAATTCTGGCAACTTTAGGGTTGATTTTAAGGTTGTTTTCTGCAGCATTAATCGTAATAGGTAGTGTTCCTGATGATGATTTTGAAAAAAAAGCAACAGTTAAGGCAGGCATCATTTTTTTTATAGTGGTAAAAGGTGATAAACGATTCCATGCCAACCAAGCAGGTAAAACTATCAAACCTTGAATAAGATTAGATGAAATAATTACTGCTAAATACTCGCCAATACCTGCAATATCAACTCCTTGTCGAAATTGAATAAGAGTTGTAGTGACAAAACCAAATAGACCAATTGGTAAAATAGCTACAACTCCTTGAGCAATAATAATAAAAACGCTATACAATCCTTGTATAAAAGCAATTACAGTTTCTTTATGTTTGATATTTGGAATCAATCTAATACAGAAGCCAAACAAAAGAGCCATTAATAAAATACTTATAACTTGATGGTGTAAAAACGGTTCTAAAATATTATTAGGAACAATATTTGTTACATGTTTAAGATAATCTATATTTTCAATCGTTTTTGGTAAAATAAAGTCAGAATTTTTTAATATAGTTAACCGAGGATTAATTATATTGTAGACAATGTTAGCTACGCTTGCAGCAATAATAGTTGTAGTTAATGTATATAAAATAGTTTTATTCCATATTTTTTTATAGTGTCCTTCTAAAGAATGGCTAGAAATAGTAGTCATTAAAGAAAGCATAATTATTGGTAAACTTAAAAATTGAAATATTTTAATAAAAAGATCAGTGCATAAAGTACCAAGTATGTGTAAAAATTTAATATTGCTGAAACCACTATAAATCCCAAAAATTACCATTATTAAATATAAATAAATTTTCAAATGTTTTTTGATATGGATCAAAAAATTATGCATAAAAATTATTTATATACACGTAAAAAATATTTTTTATACATAAATTTATAAAA
>CAIJNR010000077.1 GCA_903822055.1 uncultured Francisellaceae bacterium
AATATAAAATTACAAATTAATTAAATTTATAAATAGTATAGATTTATTTAACCCCTACATTATAAGTTATTTTCAAAGATAACAAATATGATAAAAAAAACCAACACTACAAAAAAATCTTGTGGGCAATTTGCGGGCATGGGTTATGCATTGTGCTGCTTAGTCATACATTTGTAGCGGGGTATGCGGTATAAAAATATTGAAAAAATCAGTACTTTTAATCTACAGTACGGACTCATAATCTCTTGGTTTTTTGGTATTTGTTCTTATGACCTGCAAAAAACAATAAAATTAATGATTAAAGAGAATCAGGATATTTTTCTAAAGTTTGAAAACAACTAGGTTCTTCCCACTTTAGGGAATCAAATCCCTTTATTTGTGTATCCCATAATGCATTGTATAATCCCTTCTTCGCTAATAAGTCGGTATGCGTTCCATCCTCTATTATTTTTCCGTTTTCTAAAACTAAAATACGATCCATATGTAGCAGCGTTGAAAGGCGGTGAGCGATTACAATAGTCGTTCTGTTTATCATCAAATCATGTAGGGATTGCTTGATGACCTTTTCCATTACAGAGTCTATTTGTGAAGTGGCTTCGTCTAGAATTAAAATGGGAGATTTTTTTAGAATAGCTCTTGCGATAGCAATTCGCTGTCGTTGTCCCCCAGAGAGTTTTACGCCATGTTCACCTACTAAAGAGTCATAACCTTTTGGTAAATTCATAATAAATTCATGTGCGTTTGCCTGTTTTGCAGCTTTAATTATCTCATAATCCGTTGCATTTAAGTCTCCGTATCGAATGTTTTCCATTACAGATCTGTGAAACAAAGAGGGATCCTGTGGGATTATACAAATTGCATCGCTTAAAGAATCTTGGGTTACGTTTTGAATATCTTGCCCGTCGATTAGGATACGACCAGATGTTACATTGTAAAGACGAAGGATCAAATTTACAAAAGTGGATTTACCGCTACCTGAATACCCTACCAAGCCTACTTTTTGTTTCGGCATTATGACTAAGGATTTATCTTGAAAGAGAGGTTCAGCACCTTTGTAGTGAAACTGGACATTCTCAAATACGATCCCACCTTCTTCTACCAATAAAGGTTTTACATTGAACCCGTCTTTGAGATCTATTGAACTAAATAGCATTTTTAAACTTTGGTTACCTTTGCCTATTATATCGTTTATTTGGTCAAATTGTTCGGTAAAACTCCAGACATTTTCCATCACATAAAACGATATCCCTAAGATAAAGGCAAAGTCTCCTACGGTTACCTGGTTGCTCGTTTTTAACTGAGCTAAAGAATAAATCATAAAAGCCATAAGACAAGTAATAGAAAAGCCTTGAAAAAAATAAATTTTTATTAAAAACCATTCCTTGTCTCGAAATTTTTGTTTCATAGAATTTAAAGAAGATGCAAGATACAAAGATTCATAATCTTTTCTTGAAAAAAGTTTAACGTTAGAAAAATTAGCAATGCTATCCACTATTTTTCCAGAAATTTGAGATTGGCTTTGTGCACAATCTCTCGAAAAACGACCAATTTTTTTAGAAATCAACATGCTAATCGAAGTAAAACCAATTGTCCAAATTAATAAAGCAATTGAAAAAACAGGGTGAACAAAATAAGTGCCAACAAGAGCCACACTTAGTTGGACTAAGCCTCTGATAACGCGTAAAGAAATAACACTAGCTGCCTTCTCAATGCTATCGGTTAGCATGCTGATGTTATTTGATATCGAGCCACTAAGGTTATCTTGGAAAAAATATTGAGGCTGGCTATGTACATAATCGAAGACATACTGAATAATTTTATTCTTAATTTCTGGTGCTATTTTTAAATTAATATAATTAATGGCTCTCCAGCAAATATTGTGAATTTCTAAATTGAGTACCATGAGGATAGAAGGCCATAAGATCGTTTGGATGTGGAAAGCATTTTGTGGATTGCTCAGCGAATTTATAATACTTTTGGTAATATAAGAATTTATCAAACCTTGTAGCCCAATTAAAGAAGCACAAAAAATGAAACACGGGATGCCTATTTTTTTATAAGGTTTATAAAAATACCAAAAAAACTCAGGCAAATTACATACTATTTTATCAGGAGCCATTTGACTCTTTATCCTACAAAAATTTATATTTACAGGCATTGGAACGCTGGAGCAAAACCGACAACGGTCCCAAAGTAAAATTATATTCCTATTTAAACATAAAACCAATTTGCTTTGACCGCGCATATAAGTTATAAAATTATCTGTTTTCGATACCGATGCGTCGTTAGCTTTCTGATGCGCTTTGAAAGGGAAGAAAACACCGCGTTGTTTATATATAAGAATTAAGGCGGTAGCTGGTAGAGGTAATGATTTCACATTTATTAAAAAATAAATAAAATGGCTTTTTACTATTAACGGAAAGTTGTGCATTAGCATTAATATTATGCAAGAATAATTAATGGCTACGAATAAAATGCAAAAAGAGGTTTGTATCTCAGGTTTAGGTTACGTGGGTCTTCCTGTGGCGTGTGCTTTGGCAGATTCTGGCTATGCAGTTCTGGGCGTGGACATAGATAAAGAGCTTATATCTAGGATCGGTTCAGGGCTTGTAATTACTACGGAACCTAATCTGCAAGATCTACTATTAAAGGTGTTTCAGAGCGGTGCATTGAAAGCATCTACTCAACTTGCTACTGCCGATGTCCATATTATTTCTGTCCCCACTCCTTTAGATAACGATAATCAACCGGATATTTCACACGTGTATGCAGCAACTGATGCGATTATACCCTGTCTTCGATCGGATGATCTAGTCCTTATCGAATCAACTTGCCCCATTGGGACCACCGAAATTGTAGCTAAAAAGCTACGGATGCATTGTCCAGGGATCCAAGTCGCATATTGCCCTGAACGAGTATTACCTGGTAATATCCTGCATGAATTAAAACAAAACGATCGGGTGATAGGGGGGGTGGATGAAAATTCAACATTAAATGCGAAAGCTTTTTATCAAACGTTTACACATGGCGAAATACATGTGACTAATGCACGAACAGCAGAGGCGGTTAAACTGGCTGAAAACATTTACCGTGATATAAATATTGCTTATGCAAATGAACTCTCCATGATTGCAGATAGTATCAACTTAGATATCAATGAATTAATCCGCTTTGCAAATAGGCATCCTCGTGTGAAAATTTTAAAACCTGGGATTGGTGTCGGCGGTCATTGTATAGCTGTCGATCCCTGGTTTCTCGTATCTACAGCCCCTGACTTTACCAATCTTACTTTACAAGCGAGAAAAATTAATATCCAAAAAACCTGTTGGGTTGTTGATAAGATAAGAGACACGATAAAGAAAAATGACGCTAGCGTAATAGCGTGTCTCGGGTTATCCTATAAACCAAATGTATCAGATTTAAGAGGTTCTCCTGCGTTGTATATAGTGCAAACACTTGAAAAAGAAGTTCAAGTATTACGGGTCGATCCCTATATTCCTGGGGGTGAAAAACTCTATGAAGCAATCGAGAAAGCAGAAATTATTGTTGGCCTTGTTGCACATGATGCCTTTTTAAATATTCCCTCTGAATGTTTACAAGGTAAAGCTTTGCTTGATTTTGTGGGGATTTTCAAATGAAGTTTCTATTAACTGTTATTGGGACTCGCCCAGAAGCAATTAAATTTATGCCAATTTTATTAGCAATACGTAGAAATAAATATTTTAAAAATAAAGTATGCATTACAAACCAGCACACAGGTTTGCTTGAACAGATGCTTTTAAGTTTAGGAATACAAGTGGATTATCAATTTAAACGCTTGGAAAATGAGCACACTCTTCAACAAAAAGCTGCGCGTATCTTAGAGCAGTTCGGTGAATTTTTGTTGAAGATAAAACCTGATCTAATATTGGTTCAAGGCGATACGGTCACATCCTTTATTGCGGCCCTCGCCGCGTTTTACACACATATACCAATAGCTCACGTTGAGGCAGGATTGCGAACCGGTCGTCTCGATTCCCCTTGGCCAGAAGAAGGACATAGGCGTTTAATCGCTCAAATTACTTCTTATTTTTTTGCACCTACCCAGAAAGCAAAAAAAGCCCTATTAAAAGAAGGTGTGCCATCTAATAAAATTTGGGTGGTAGGAAATACCTCGATAGATGCTATAAGGTTGAACCAAGAATCTGCGATAACGATAGGAGATAGTATGCCACAAAACATAGTTGTGACAATTCATAGACGCGAAAATCTTGGAGAACCGTTGAAAGAAATCTGCCATGCTTTGCGCATTATTGCAACACAATTCCCTAATGTAAAAATAACATTTTTTTTACATCCGAATCCGTATGTATGTAAGACCGTTACGAAATTATTGTCCAACATTAGCAATATTGATTTACTAGAACCTCTTGATCATTTTTCTTTTATAAGAACTTTAAAAAAATGTAGTTTTATCATTACCGATTCTGGCGGTATTCAAGAAGAGGCATCTTTTATTGGTAAACCAGTGCTCATTACTCGCGATACCACCGAGCGACCAGAAGGTGTGATAGTGGGTGCAGCGCGTTTAGTGGGTATAAAATCAGCCAATATCGTAACCTGCTGTTGCGAATTGCTTAAAAATCCTGAAAAACTCGCGGATATGTCGAAAATACATTATTCCTATGGTGATGGCTATGCAGCAGAACGAATCGTGGATATACTAGAGCAAGAGATCAAGAGACAATCGTTGTGTACCCAAAGAATATGATTTTCTTCGCAGATCGTCTCCCTCCTTTAGTAGGAGGTATGGAAACTCATGCTCATTATTTTATAAAGCATTTTATGAGTCATTCACGGTTGCCATTGGTTGCAGTTATTACAAAAAATGATGTAGGGCAAAACTGTCTTGTATCAACAGGAGGCCCACGTGTTATCAATCTCCGGGATTTGGCAGAATTTTTTCAGCCAGCATTCGTATTTTTTAACAGCGGGCGGTGGATAGAAGAAATAGAGAAAATTCACAGTATGTTCTCAAATGCTTACTTTCTTTATCGCACTGGGGGAAACGAAATTTTGAAAGCGTCTCTTGTTTATAAATTAGAGAGTAATCACTGTTCCAGACAATCCTACTGGGTTAACGTATTAAATAACTATATCGATATATTAATAACAAATTCTCTTTATACTGAGCGTCGGCTGTGTGAATTGGGGGTTACATGTCAATTTCTAAGATGTGTGGGTGGCGTAAACACTTCCGCATTGAGAAAACCTAATACATTTTTTAAGGATAAATTGATCTTCTTTTGTGCTGCACGGTTTGTTCCTTATAAAAATCATTTGTTGTTATTATCTGTCATTCATAAACTTATTTTGCGTGGCCATAACATCAAAATTAGACTTGCCGGAGACGGTCCTTTATTACCTCAAATAAAGGACCAAGTTTTACGGAATAATCTTAACTACTTTGTAGAATTTCTCGGTGTGTTGGATAACGAAGCCGCCTGCCAAGAAACTGCACGTGCTAAAGTTTATATCCAGTTTAGCCGTGATCAAGTGACAGAGGTACCTGGTGGGTCTTATGTTCATTCTGAAGGCATGGGTAGATCTATTTTAGAAGCTTTAACAGCAGGAACTTTTGTTATAGCAGGTAGAGGCGGAGCACTTTCTGAAATAGTAACTGATGACAGAGGAACGCTGATTGAACTCAATAATGAAGATCAAATTGTTGAAGACATTGAAAAAATTCTTGGAAGGTTACCCCGATGTTTACCCTTTTTGGAGGATTTCTGTTGGACAAAAATATTTAAACGTTATGAGGAACTCATGGAGCAATAATGAAAATATTAATGATTACCGAAAAATGTGGACCAAATGAAGCTCAACGAGACGGCGGTGCCAGGATCGTTAATACATTACAAAATGTCTTAGGAAACTCAATAAACGTTATGCAGTTTGGATCGGAAGCTGATCCTTCTGCTACTTGGCATTTTGATTACCCTTTTAATTTACCCAATCGGTTTATGCGACGCCTTGTCAATGCTAACTTTATTAGAGAAAGGATTAAGTCTGTTGAGCAAGATTTTAGCCATATTGTTTTTATTCACTTATCTATGCAGTTTGGGATGGTGGATGCCCCTTTAAGACAAGATATTTGTGTTTGGACTTTTCCAATGTTTTTGACACCATCATATAGAGCTTCTGGTGAAATTGTTTCGGGAGAATACTTTAAAATGGAACGCTTAACACTTAGCAAAGCTCAAAAAATACTAACTCCCAGCAGCCTAGAACGACAACAACTTATAGAAATTTACTCCGTGCCAGAGGAACGCATACACGTTATTCCTCGTGGAGTCGACATAAGATTCCTCATCCCTAAAATTCGTACTGTACAACATCCGTTGATCTTTTGTAGCATAGGTAGCATAAAACCTCAAAAAAATATTACCGGGTTAATACGCCTTTTTGTAAAAATACGAAGGCGTTTTAATAATGCAACGCTTAAGATAATCGGACCGATTCAAGATGCTAATTATTACAACACTGTTTGTGAAGAAATCGAAAAATGTTCCTTAAATACCGCAGTTGAGTTTTTGGGCTATATTTCTCCTAATAAACTCTCGGAAGCTGCTTTTGACACGCATTTTCATATTTCTGCATCAACCTGCGAAACATTTGGACGTGCAATTTTTGAAACGTTGGCCTTAGGTTTACCTAATATTGCGAGAGCTTCAGGAAATGCGGCGGCAGAATTTTTGCGTCACCTACCTTATGTTTGTTTTGTAGATAATGACGATGAAGCGGTAAATCATATTGATAAAATGCTTAAAGATTTTTCAAAATTATCATCTCTAGCATTGGAGGTGGGAGGGCTATATGATGATAAAATATTATCTCGCTTGCTTGCTGCAAAAATTTGCAATAAAAATGTTATCTCAATTAGCGATTTTGATGGCACACTCTTCCATAAAAGCGACCCTTACAAAACGTTAAGGTGTATTAAAGCGTTCCATAAATTTCCAATAAGGGTTATCTGTAGTGCACGGCCTATTAAAGATTTACTTGATATGCTAAAACCTTATAATTTAACGGTTGACTGGGTTATAGGTTATAGCGGAGCCGCAGTGGCTAACGGCCGTGGCGAATTGCTTTGGATAATACCGTTACGTGAAGACGATACCGTTGCATTACAAAAGCTTATTCCAGAGGCAATCCCCATAGAAACTGAAGGAAAAGTGATCCAGTTGGCTATCCCGATTGAACAACTGCCTAGTGCTAATACCTTAGGTTTGCGTGTTGAAGTTTACCAGGGGACAGCTTTCATCTCCGATTGGAGCGCATCTAAACTTCGGGCAGTCTTAAAACTTTTACGTTATATTGATTGGACTGGTCAAGTTTGTGTATTTGGAGACGGGCCTTATGATATAGAACTATTGACCTATTTCGATCGGTTATTAACGCCCCATTTTTCTGTCGGCCATCGCTACCTAATGGAGGCAGAAGATGTCAAGCACGCATTATAAAGGATATTGGATGGTTACCAACCGCTGTAACTTAAGATGTAGCTATTGTGTACTAGAAAACGCCCCCCATCAAAAAAAACTAGAGCTTGATTTAACAGCGAAAAAGGAATTAGTTTCCCATCTTTATCATAAGCTTGGTTTTCGTCGTTTAACCCTTTCTGGAGGTGAGGTACTTATTATTGGGAAGCGCCCACCAACGGACTTTATAGAACTATTGCGCCATATTCGTACTTTTCGTTCTTTAGACCCGGCAAAAAATTTAGAAATAGAATTGTACACCAACGGAATTTATTTAGACGAAAATGTTACACAGGAAATGGAAGGAGTGGTGGATCTCATCGCAATTACTATTGATAGTACACAAGATACTTTATTAACTGAACTTGGCAGAAGTCACAAAGGGTATAATAAATATTACGAACATATTATACAAGTTTGTAAATTAATTTCAGATAAAGGAATTGACCTTAAACTTCATAGTGTCATTGGACAAAAAAATCATTTAACACTTCCAAATGAAGTTTCTTCTATTCTAGATGCCCTTAAACCGGTTAATGCTCAACCTTCCTGTTGGAAGTTTTATCAATATATGTCGTATGATGTTCCTGAACGAGATACAATGCATCGGATCTCGGCTGATTGGTATAATCAATTTAAAAAAAAAGTTGAAGATGCATTAAAAGACCGTAATATCTGCCTACATTTCAAAGATAATGATGAAATGAATGCTTCGCTATTTAACATCCTCTCCTATGGAAATGCTCAGTACATGCGTGGTAACGACAGCTGGTCAACCAGTCAACGTACAGCAGATTTACGTAGCTATAATTCCATGACAGACTTATTTGCTAAGCATGATTTAGATGAAGCTCTATTTCGCCACTACCATGAAATTGTGTGATGAATGACTTAATCGTAACAGTCGATCTCGATTGGGCACCAGAGCCTGCTATAGAGGAAACTTTAGACTTTTTAGAGGCTCAAGGTATTCCTATTACCGTTTTTACTACTCATCGCTCTGCAAGGGTAGAGTCTTGTATGGATAAAATAGAAGTAGGCCTCCATCCTTTTTTTGATCCAGATTCTTCGCATGGAACAACGATAGCTGAAGTTGTTAAACACGTTATCGACTTGCCTCATAACTTACCCGCTTTCCGGTGCCATCGTTTTGCTATTTGTAATTCATCTCGACAAGCCTTGTCTGAAGCAGACTTCTTAATTTCTTCTAACGTATGCACAGATTTAGAGATTGTTTCACCTTTTAGAGATCGCTTCGGTTTACTAGAAGTACCTATTTTTCTAGAAGATGGCGGTTATTTATGGCGCAAGCATCCATTGAAAATTAGCCGGGAACTTACGAGTTTAATTTTGGGAAAGGGAACAAAGGTCATTATTATACATCCGATGCACTTTTGTTTAAATACTCCGAATTTTTCATATATGTACGATATAAAACAATCGTTCACTCGACACCAATGGAAAAATATGCCCAAAAATACGCTAAATTATCTTCGTTGGAAAGGGCTTGGGATCCGAGATTTACTCATTGAATTAATACAGCTGGCACCCAAAAAATCCTTTCTTGGAACTTTACTAAAGCCGACTTAAACTGGCATAATCTCCCTGGACAACGGCACGGATTGCGAAATTAAAGCCCCCGACTTTTAAGCAGCGTTCAAAATCTTCACGTGGGTATTGCCACTGATCTTCTGAAAAGAAATAACGCCCTGATCCTGTACGTAACGCTGGCAAAAAGTCATCGAGATTGCTTTTCCCTCCTTGAAGCAAAGACTCGAGGTATTCAGCACAAAGATTATCTTCCAACGAAGGGGTTTGGCCTTCATGTCCCATCGGAACTATTATAATTTTTGGATTTGTTATTTTACTAAGGTATCGAGCAGTCGCCTCTACGTTCACAAAGGCCGTAGCAAGTATAAGATCACTGGTCTCTGCTAGCATTATGCCTTTAGCACCTGCTTCTGTTCTATGCAGTACCGTGCGCTCAGTCACTGGGGTCTCTTTTACGCGAGTCGGAGAATTTGGTATATGGTAGATCGTATCAAAGCCTACTTCTGGTTTGCCAATCAGCAAGGCACCAGGGTAACTCGACGTTAACCGAGAAATAGTTGTACATTTGGGCGTAATCAAATAAGCTGTTGGGTGACGTTCTAATACATAGCAAGCGGTTGTAAACGCACGAAATGCATCAATTACTATGGTAACACGGAGTTGTTTTTTGGAGCTGTTCAAATCAAGGTATCCCATCTTATTCAAAATCTATGGTAAATGCCAAACTAACACATTCCTCATGCTACGTCATGTGCCTCAATCAAATTAGCTAAAGATAGCATTTCAAATTTTTTATTTATCCGATCAAAAATATAATTAAACGCATTAACCAAATTTCCTGCCAGTTTCTACAATAGTCATAAATGTTGCAGAATTTTGTTGAACATATAAGCCAGTTTTAGATCAGCAATATTTATCGTTATGGTGAATTTTATTAACTAACCGTTCTACAGCCTCTGCTTTATGTTCTGGTGCCAAATGAGCATACCTGAGAGTAACTGTAAGATCTGAATGCCCAAGTAATTCTCTAACTGTATTTAAATCAACACCCGCCATAACAAGTCTTGATGCAAAATGATGTCTTAAATCATGCCATCTAAAATTTGTTATATTTGATTTTTTTAATACCCTACACCAAGATTTGCGGACATTATCAATTTGTTTACCTTCTTTATTTGGAAAAACTAGTTCATAATTTGAGCACTGCTTATTCCAAGTTTTTAAAGCAAGTAGAGTGCTACTATTTAGTGGGATATGCCTGGTTTTGCCACTTTTTGCTTTATCTCCTGCAACTGTAATCATTGCTTTATCCAAATCGACATGATCCCATCTCAGACTAAACAATTCTCCTTGTCTTAATCCTGTATTCATAGCAATTAATACCATTGGTGTTAGATAATCAAAAAATGCATGTTCATTTAAGCTTGGCAATAAATCATAACCACGATTCTCTCGCCAGAGATTGCCAGATTCTCTCCTTAATATAGAATGTTTGTCTCTTTCATTTAGTGTTTTCAGCAACCTTTTTTCTTCGTCTAT
Source organism: uncultured Francisellaceae bacterium (assembly GCA_903822055.1). Classification (GTDB taxonomy): domain Bacteria; phylum Pseudomonadota; class Gammaproteobacteria; order UBA6186; family Azoamicaceae; genus UBA6186. Next base: position 10,611 of record CAIJNR010000077.1, read on the forward strand.
GCTTAGGTAGCGTACCTTTATCATATTATCTGTTTTAAGAGGCTTTAATTTTGTTAATGGACTTGTTTCTATCCAATCCCAGGCAACTGCTTTAGAAAGAACGGCTTTTAGTGTTGCAACATCACGATTAACTGTGCTTGCAACTTTACCTAACTTTAATTGTTCAGTCCTCCATTTTTCAATTAGTAAAGGTGATATTTCTTCGAGAGATAATTTCATTAAATTGGAAAAATTAAGATTTAATCTATTTATGGTACCTATACCAGTTTTACGTTCCACTACGACCCATGGGGCATAGTGGAATTCTAAAAATTTCTCTAATGTACGTGTTTTTATTTTTTCTTTTTCAATTGATGCTTTTTTTTTCTCTTCCTGTAGATCTTGCCCTGAAATGGCTTTAGCAGAAAATTGTTTGGCTAGATCTCTTGCTTGAGTTACAGTAATTGATCCATATCGCCCTAATCTGTATCGTTTCTTGGTGCCAATAGTTGTACGATAAACTAAATAATATATTAGTGCTCCACTGCGTTCAACACGTAAAATAAATCCATTTATTTCCGTATCTCTAACTTCATATGCCTTTGGTTGAGGAGTGATAGTTTTAATAAAACGTTCAGTCAATTTTGCTATCATTTAACTGTTCCTTTTGTTAAAAAATTTTAAGATAACAGCAAGTCCACAGCAAGTCCAGTAGACGAGCAAAACCATGCCATCAAAAGCATAACCTTGCACAAACAATTAACTAAAAACACCGAAATACCAAAGGATTTACATGATATGTTGTGCAAATTGTTGTATTGAAATACATTGAGTTTATGTTAATATGGCACTCATAATGCCGAGGTCGGTGGTTCGAGTCCACTCATAGCCAGAATAAGAAAAATTTTATGGAACATAAGTCAACATTTATTAAAATTTGTGTTTTATTAATATTGTTAGTAATTACATATTTATCATTTCAAAATTTTTTTGATTTGATTGATACAAAATGTTTTTTATTTTTAAATAAAAATTTTTTGAATAGTCAATTTAGTCAAAATTTTTGGGGGATCTTATCTCATAAAAACGAAAGCTGGATCAATGTAGTTATTATGTTTGGTATAAATCTATTATCAATTTTTATGATTGCTAAAGTGCCAATTAGGGATACAAATTTTTTAAGTATAAATTCTAATAATTTTCGTTATAAAGCAATTGCTATTGTTTTATACTGTTGGGTATCTTTTCAAATTGTTTTATTAACAAATATTATAATATTTCAAAAGATTTTACATATACATCGTGATTCACCAAGTATAGTTATAGAGAGCGCAGTTAGATTATCTAAAATATTAAACAATCCAAATATAAAAGATTACTCTAACAATAGTTTTCCTGCTGGGCATGCGTTGGTTTTAATTTATTGGACGCTATTTATTAATTTATATGCTCCAAAATTGATAAAAATTATGGCTACGCTTCTTTGTGTTTTTTTAATTTTACCAAGAATGATAGTGGGAGCACACTGGCTTAGCGATACAGTATTTTCTTTTTTATTAGCTTGGATGTATTTTAATTTAAGTATGTGGTTTGCAAATAGTTATGATCAAATTAAAAACCGTTTATATTAAAACTATGGGCTGTCAGATGAATGAATATGATTCATCACGTTTGTTAGATTTGTTGTTTAAGTCTTATGGAGCAACAAAAACAGACATTCCAGAAGAGGCAGATTTATTATTGTTAAACACCTGCTCTATAAGAGAAAAGGCTGAAGAAAAAGTTTTTTCTGATCTTGGTAGATGGAGATTACTAAAGCAACGGCGTCCTGAATTAATAATTGGAGTTGGTGGTTGTGTTGCAAGTCAAGAGGGACAAAATATTTTAAGAAGAGCACCATTCGTTGATGTTATATTTGGCCCGCAAACATTACACAAATTACCAGCATTACTTGAAGAAGCTATAAAAAACAAAAAAGCCCAAATGGATATTTCTTGGGCATCGATTGAAAAATTTGATAATTTGCCTGAACCAAAAGTTGATGGTCCTTGTGCTTATTTATCTATTATGGAAGGGTGTAATAAATATTGTAGTTTTTGTATTGTACCATATACGCGTGGTCATGAAGTAAGTCGTAAATTTGAAGATATTATATTAGAAGCAGCTTGTCTTGCTGAACAAGGCGTTAAAGAGTTAACTTTGTTAGGACAAAATGTTAATGCATATAAAGGCCGCAAGCTAAACGGAGATCTTGTAGATTTAGCGGTATTGTTGCAATATATTGCAGAGATTGATGGAATAGAACGTCTTAGATTTATGACTTCTCATCCAAAGGAATTTACTGATAATTTAATTGCAGCATTTAAATTTATTCCAAAATTGGCTAATCATTTGCATCTGCCAATTCAAAGTGGTTCAGATTTTATTTTAAATAAAATGAAACGAGGATATAGTGCTTTAGAGTATCAATCCAAAATTAATAAATTAAAAGCGGTTAGACCAGATATTTATATATCTTCAGATTTTATTGTTGGTTTTCCTGGAGAAACAGTTAAAGATTTTACCGCAACTTTAAACATAATAGATACCATAGGGTTTGACAATTCGTACAGTTATACATATAGCAAGCGTCCTGGTACTCCAGCTGCGAATTATGTAGATGACGTTCCAGTAGATGTAAAAAAACAACGACTTAATATTATTCAAGAACGTATTTTACAAAATACATTAGCAATTGGTGAATCTATGGTTAATACTATACAAAAGGTAGTAGTTGCTAACGTTTCTAAAAAAGATCCTGAACTATTGTGTGCTCGTACAGAGAATAATAGATTAGTTACGTTTATTGGGAATAATAATTTAGTTGGTAAATTAATCAAAGTTAAAATTATAGAAAGTTTACCAAATAGTTTGCGTGGTATTATTTATGTACCGTCAGAATTAGAGCAAGTTGAGTTGGTATAGGGTCTTAGGAATTTTGCAAAGAGCTTATGCTTTTAAACGAGCGTCTGCCTGAGCGTAGCTCGTGTACGCGAGTGAAAAAGGTACAGGTTATTTTTTTTACAGAACCTTAGCATTTTTTTTATTTGTATTATAGTTAATATATGGTGATACGATTAAAACATTGAACAAACAAATTAATTGTTACGAAATAACTCTAAAACCATTTGATAATAAACGGTTATTTAGTTTATGTGGTAAATATGACGAAAATATTCATTACATAGAACAATGTTTAAAAGTAGAAATTTTAAATAATGGTAATTTATTTCAGGTAATTGGTAAAGGAGAAACCCCACATTTAGTCGTAGATTTGTTAAAGATATTATATTTAGAAACAGCACATTTAGAACAAGAATATCTTACTAAAGGAAAAGTGCACTTAAATATACAAAATATTATGCAAAAAACAACTGATAAGACTGAGATGTTAAATCAACCACAAAATAATATGGTGAATTTAATTAAAATGGATAAACATAATATTGTAAAAACTAGTGGGTCTCTTAAATTATATAATAACAATCAGCAGCAGTATATGCAGAATATGTTACAGCATGATATTAATTTTGGGGTAGGTCCAGCTGGTACAGGAAAAACTTTTTTAGCTGTAGCTTGTGCGGTGGCTGCATTGCAACAGTATAATGTAAAAAAAATTGTCCTAGTGCGTCCAGTAGTGGAAGCCGGTGAGCAATTGGGGTTTTTGCCGGGAGATCTAACTCAAAAAATTAATCCATACCTGCAACCATTATACGATTCTTTACATGAATTATTAGGTTTTGCGAAAGTTGAAAAATATTTACAACAAAAAATTATAGAGATTGTACCATTAGCATATATGCGTGGTAGAACTTTAAATGATGCATTTGTTATTTTAGATGAAGGACAGAACGCAACTATTGATCAAATGAAAATGTTTTTAACGCGTTTGGGATTTAATTCAAAGGCAGTAATTACTGGAGATGTTACCCAAATTGATTTGCCAAAAACAAAATTTTCTGGTTTAAGACATGCTATAGATCTTTTAAAAGATATTTCTAATATTAGCGTAACATATTTTCAATCTAAGGATGTAGTTAGGCATCCTCTCGTCCAAGAGATTGTGGATGCTTATGCTAATTGGGAAGATAATAAATAAAAATAAAGAGTAAAAAATAATGACTGTTGAACTGGAATTGCAGATTGCAACAAATGCTAAAACCTTACCTCACCCTTCTCAATTTAAAGAATGGGTTGGAGTTGTTTTATCAGATCGATTGTCCAGTTTGGAAAATGAAAATGATGTGGAATTAACAATTAGAATCGTTGATGAAGAAGAGATTATCGATTTAAATTACCGTTATCGTCATAAAAATGGATCCACTAATGTCTTATCTTTTCCAGTAGAGGTTGATGTAGATTTTAATTACTATGTGTTAGGTGATATTGTAATTTGTGCAGCAGTAGTAGAATTGGAGGCTAAACAGCAAAACAAAGAATTATTATCACATTGGGCACATATGGTAGTGCATGGTATTTTACATTTGCTTGGCTTTGATCATGAAAACGAAGTAGAAGCTCATAAAATGGAAAACATAGAAATTAGTTTGATGAAAAAATTAGGGTTTTCTTCTCCGTATAGTTAAAACTATTTAATATTGTAATCTAAAGTGATACCATAACTCTACTATGAAAACCTTGCCAAAAACTTTATTTCCTTTTATGTGGCATTTTATTAGACCACAATCCTGGCGTTTTTTGATACTTATGCTCTGTATGTTTGGCTGGTCTGTTCAAGAATCAGTTTATCCATATTTTATAAAATTATTTATAGACAAAGTAACGCAATATTCTCTAGATAAAAGTAAGATTTTTATTTTCATGGCACCTATATTAGCTGTTTTTGTAGCACTGTGGTTGGCTATAGAAGTTGGTTTTAGGATCTATGATTTTCTATCTGCTAAAGTGTTTCCTCAATTTCGTGCTGATGTACGTTGTGCGCTTTTTAAACATGCTAGTAAACATTCTTATCAATATTATTCAGATAATTTTGCCGGTAGCATCGCCAGTAAGATTTCTAGGTTACCGGAAGCATTAGAAAGTATGGTGATCATTATTGTTACTATACTTTGTCCTGTATTGTTAGCTTTTATTATTAATATTTCACTTTTATGTAAAGCTAAACCTTTGTTTGCCTACATTATGGGAGGATGGTTTGGTTTTCATTGTTATATAACATATTTTTTTACGCAAAAATGTGCTGTTTATTCTCATGAACATTCCGCTGCTATCACTACTTTAAATGGAACAATAGTTGATATATTGACAAATATTACTAATGTTCGTTTGTTTGCTAATCGTCATTTTGAAAAAAAATATTTAGCTAATTATCAGATAGAAGAGATACAAAAATCTTATAAATTGATGCATTACAATGCAGTAATGAAGCTGTTTTTAGGGTTTGCTAGTCAAGTTTTTATTTTTTCTATGGTGGGCGGTGGTATCTATGCATGGCAAAAAGATTGGATTACTTTGGGGGAACTGACTTTAATCTTATCTTCTGTAAGTTTAATTGGTTTGGCATGGTATATGGGTATGCATTTGATAACAGTATACGAAAATATTGGAACCTGTCATGAAGCATTAAGTATAGTACAGAGATCCATTGATATTGTTGATATTGTTAATGCCAAACCAATTTTTATTAAGCGAGGAGAAATCAGATTTCAAGATGTTACTTTTCATTATAATAAAGGCAAAAAAATATTTAAAAATAAAACAATTACTATTCGTGCAGGCGAAAAAGTAGGTTTAGTTGGGTTTTCTGGTTCTGGCAAAACCACTTTTGTTAATTTAATTTTACGCTGTTTCGACGTAGAGAGTGGCCAGATTTTGATAGATGATCAAGATATTAAAACGGTTACTCAAGACTCGTTGCGATCACAAATTGCATTAATTCCTCAAGATACTAGTTTGTTTCATAGAACTTTATTAGAAAATATTAGGTATGGAAGGCTGGATGCTAGTGATTCTGAGGTTATTGAAGCTTCAAAGAAAGCGCATTGTCACGAATTTGTTGAGCAGTTAGAGCAACAGTATCAAACATTGGTAGGTGAGCGCGGCATTAAGTTGTCTGGTGGTCAAAGGCAGAGAATTGCTATTGCGAGAGCAATTTTAAAAAATGCTCCAATTTTAATTTTAGATGAGGCAACATCTAGCTTAGATTCGGTTACAGAAAAATATATTCATAATAGTTTAAAAGAACTTATGAATAATCGCACAACCATTGTCATTGCCCATAGATTGTCTACATTGTCTGATATGAATCGGATCGTAGTTTTTAAAAATGGTGAAATTGTTGAAGATGGAACACATGAAGATCTACTAAAAAATGACGGTCATTATGCTAATCTTTGGAAAATGCAGGTCGGTGGATTTTTACCAGAGGTTTCTTTATAGCAAAAATATATGTTAATTGTAGTTGCAAAATTATTAAACATATTATTTAATTGTTAATTATATATAAATTTAGATTGAAGGTTCAGATAAATGATAAATTTCATGCGTAATTTTTATAGAGTTTTGTTAAAAC
>CAIJNR010000078.1 GCA_903822055.1 uncultured Francisellaceae bacterium
AGAAAAAATATATAAATAAATTTTTAAATATACCAAATGGTTTAACTATATTAAGGATTTCTTTAATACCAATTTTTATAGTTGTATTTTATATACCGTGGAAATTTCATTATATTGCTTCAACTATAATATTTATTTTGGCAAGCGTAACTGATTATTTAGACGGATATTTAGCTAGAAAATTACAACAAGAGTCAGCTTTTGGAAAATTTTTAGATCCAGTTGCTGATAAACTAATTATAGCCGTAGCATTAATATTATTAGTAGAAGAGCATGCTACCCCTTGGTTTAGTATACCAGCAGCTGTTATTGTTTGTAGAGAAATTACTATTTCTGCATTAAGAGAATGGATGGCGGATGTTGGTAAAAGCACTCATGTAGCAGTATCTTTACTTGGTAAATTGAAAACAGTTTTACAAATGATAGCTATTTGTATGTTGTTAGCAATTCCATCATACGCTAGCAATATGTTATTGCTAGCGTATGGTTGTTTATATTTGGCAGTAATATTAACTATTTGGTCTATGCTTATTTATTTATGGGCATCTAGAAAAAGTTTTTAAATATGCCACCTTATCTTCAGACGCATTTACACAGATTGCCTCGGGCTAATTCTAGGACTCATAGTTGGATTGAATAATGTAGTTAACGATAAATCGTTTGTTGAATTTGTTGAATCTAATGAATTTTCTTGATCTGCTAATTCTACTAAATTAGCATCGTTTTCACTGTTGTTTGTTGGGTTAATTGATGATATCGATTTCTCAAATTGAGTTAATAATGTTGCATTATGATCTTGAGAAGAAGATGCAGTTGATTGTGATGACAACCCTGAATTGCTAGATTGTTCACTTGTTATAGTATTAGTGTTACATGGAGTGTTAATTATGCCAGATTGCATAATGCTGACTTCTAGAGTCTTTAATTGGGTTAATAATCTATTAGTGTTTGTTGTTTGTTGGTGATATCTGGTATATTGCAATTTATTTGCAAAATAGGCAATGTGTTTAGAAAGTTTTGTTTCTTCGTTAGTGTAATCGTATAAACTGATTGCTTTTTTTACATCGTTAGTTTTGTCTTGAATTGTCATTAAATTATCAAACAAAATATCCAACCGTTGTTTGTATGAGTTAAGCTTGTACGACAATTCTGAAATGGCATGTTCTAATGCTATATTTTCTTCTGGTTTAAGGATTATTTTTGATTTGCTTGTTGTGTCTAGTAAAGTTTGTTGAGATTTTTCATTAAAATGTTTAATTTTTTCTGAAATTTTATTCAAATTTTTTTCTGTTTGATCGAAGGATTTTTTAGCAGCTTTTAGAGGTTGAAAAATCTCATTTTTATTTATTTGTAAAATATTTTTAAATTTTTCTTTAATTTCTAGAATATTTTTATTATTAATGGTTGGTATTAATTCAGATATTTCTTCTAAACTTTGTATTAAATGTTGCGCAGTGTTAGAGTAAGTTGAAAAATTTATACCTAAGCCCGTGGCTATTGTTGAAAAACTAATTTCAATTTCTTTAATATTACCCATTAATTTAGCAAATTGTATACCCATAAAATTTAATCTCCTATTGTTATTAATCAATTGAAAAACATAATTGTTTAATTGAAGATTAAATTGTTTTTATTTTTTTTAAATCATAATATTTATTAATAT
>CAIJNR010000079.1 GCA_903822055.1 uncultured Francisellaceae bacterium
ATTCTACACTTTCTAATAACACATAATATAAAGAAATAAATACTGGAATTTGTACTACAATCGGCAAACACCCACCTAATGGATTTACTTTTTCTTTACGATATAATTCCATTACAGATTGGCTAAACTTTTGTTTATCTTCGCCACAACTTACCTTTAAAGCCTCGATCTTTGGTTGTAGTTTACGCAAATTACCCATAGAACGATAACTTGATGCAGACAAATGATAAAACAATATTTTAATTAACAAAGTAGTAAATATAATCGCCCAACCCCAATTACCAATTATATTAAAGATAGCTTTAAGGAGCCAAAATAATGGCACACATAACCACCACAACACTCCATAATCAACTGTTAAATCTAAGGCTGGAGATATTTCTTTTAAAATTTCAGATACTTTTGGTCCAACAAATAATTTTGCTGAAACTGTTTTAGTGTCTCCTGATGCTACATTAATTGGCGCATTAACAAATCTAATTCCAAATGAATCATCATTAAACTGTTCTGTTTGGTATTCACTAAAATCATTAACCCCAGGAATCCAAGCACTAACAAAATAATGCTCTAACATAGCAATCCATCCACCGTTAAATGCAATTTTATAAGGTGTTTTCATGTCTGAAAATGAGATTTTTTTATATTTTTCGTCAGGCGTGTTTATAGCAGCACCAGTATAAGTTTTTAAACCACCGCTAAAAAAACCACCTGTTGATTTAGGTTGATATCGTCTTAGCCTTCCGTACATGCTAGCCCGATACTCTTTATCGCTATTATTATCAATAATATACTGAACATCAATTACATAACTATTCTTATGAAATATAAATCTTTTAATAAAATTAATATCTTTAACAGCACCTTCTTCGCTAGAATAAGTCAAGTCTACAGAAATATTCTTATCACCGTTTGCCATTGAATAATGCGATTTTCCAGCTATAAATTTAGCTCTACCATGAATTTTAGAATCAGGTCCAACCTCTGACATTAACCCAGATTGAGCAATGTAAAACCTATTGTCTCCTTCTGATAATAATGCAAACCCTTTTTGATGTTCTTTATTATCTTGGGGGTATTTTTTTAATTCTGCATAAATTAAATCACCATGCGAATTGATTTTCACATTTAAAACGTCTGTATCTACAGTAACTATTGCAGCGTCAACAGGATACTTGAAATCGTGATGCGCTGCCTGTGACGTCGGCTCGACTTTACCACCACCCATTTCGCTAGGAATATCTTTTAATTTATCAGGCTCAGGTTCAACAGGAACACCATGAGTATTTGATGAAACATTAGCGTCAACAGTTTTAGTAACGAACTGTTGCTCTTTGGAATATTTCGAAAACAACGAAAATCCAACAAAAATTACCAGGGACAATAAAATAAATCTTATAGTTTGCTTATCCATATCACCATAAACCAATTAATTAATTTAAAATTTTTTATGGTTCGGCAAAAATAATTTTTGCCGAACCTCTTAATCTTTAAAACACTGGCTTTGGCTACAATTTAAAAATGGTTGACATCTAAGCAACCGAAGAAAACCAAGCCAAACCCCTTTTATTATGCCGTATTTTATTATCACCAATTTAGTATACTCTGAACAACTTGGCTCAAATCTACAACTTGGTGGCAAGCATGGGCCAATAAAATATTGATACCCAATTATCATTTTAATAACAGCCCATTTACTTAAATTTAATACCCGCAGATAAAATGATCTAACCACGAATATACCTCTATTAATTTTTTTTTCCAAACATGTAAATTTTGAGTTGTTTCGGTCTTTTTGATAACTAAAACTATATCTTTTGTAATAAACTTGAGCTGAAAACTCTTAAAAAGTTCTTTAGAAATACGTCTGAATTTGTTTCTAGCCACCGCCATCTTAACATTTTTTTTAGAAATAACCACTCCAAGGCGAGCAAATCCAACCCCATCATTATTATCAACCCATAAAGAAAAATCTTTACTTACTAATAAAGGAGGCTTTTTAAACAATTTCTTATAGTTAGGTGTGCGACAATATTGTTTTTTATTTTTAAACTGCAGCAAAACTACTTAGTAAGCGAATAACGCCCCTTTCTTCTTCGTCTGCTAAGAACAGCCCTACCTGATTTAGTTTTCATTCTAGCTCTAAACCCGTGGGTTTTTTTCATTTTTCTATTACAAGGTTGAAAAGTACGCTTCATAACCCACCAAAATCTGTTAATTTAATTAAAACTACGATTGGCCATTATCTTATCGAAAATAGCAAAAGTCAAACAGTTGTCTTGTAGCCATAGCAGCTGCACCAATTAAGCATCAAGTTGTTTTTTTACAATCCATTATAACTTATACTACCGTTGGTAAAATTTTAAAGACTTAGCCTATAACTAAAAGGTTTTATATTTATGACTAAAATCATTAGTGCTGAAAACGTACCAGAAATGACTATAAAAGCTTGGGTTGTGTCTATAATACTAACTGTTATATTAACGGCTTCTTCTATGTATTTGGGCTTAAAAGCCGGCATTACCATTTCTGCATCTATTCCTGCATCTGTAATTTCTCTTGCTATTCTTAGCTTTTTTAAAAAATCTAACATTTTAGAAAGTAATATTGTTCAAACCACCGCCTCTGGAGGAATGAGTTTAGCTGGTGGAGCAATTTTTTGTTTACCAGCATTGCTATTACTAGGTGTATGGAAGGACTTTAATTATTTAGAAACTTTTTGCATAACATTATATGGTGGTACTTTAGGGGTATTATTTGCTATACCATTCCGTAAAATTTTAATCACCAACCCAGATCTGCATTTTCCAGAAGGTACTGCTATTGCTTATGTACTTCAAGCAAAAGAAACTCACGGAAAAAGCTTTAAAGAAATGATCTTTGGTGGCCTATTTGGAGTAGTAATTAGCTTATCACAAACTGGTTTTAAGATAATCGCAGAAAGCTGGGATTGCTGGTTTAAAGCTGGACGCACTTTATTTGGGTTTTCTTTTGGGCTGTCTCCAATTATGTTGGGTGCTGGTTATATCGTTGGCAGTCAGACCGCCTTTGTTATGCTGGCAGGTTTGATTATATCTTGGGGTATAGGGATCCCATTACTAGCATTAAAATATGGCATAGCGAATCCTAACAATTTGTTAGATTCAGCCTTGTTCTTATGGTCTAAAAAATTACGCTACATTGGTGTTGGAGTAATGTCGATTGGTGGTTTTTATACTTTCTTGGTATTGATTAAATCCGTAGCTAAAAACATTAAGTTGTCTGATTTTACTTTAAATAAACTTCTAAAAAACCAACATAAACAAATAGCAAGAGTTGATTATGACATTCCTATTAAGTATGTAATTTTTGGTAGTATTTTATTGTTTATCCCAATTTTAATTAATTTCGTACAAATTACCGGCTCGAATAATTACGGTATAAATATATTTATGGTGATCTATAGCCTGCTGGCTGGATTTGTGTTTTCTGTCGTTAGTGGTTACGTGGTTGGCATGGTAGGCACATCCGCAAGCCCTATATCTGCCTTAGCACTATCTGCAATTTTAATTATTGCTGTTATTTTATCCGTACTGTTGGGTGGCCAAGCAATGTTTGCCCACAATCCTGAATTAGCTTCCCAAGCCGCCACTATGACTATCGTAGTTGGAGTGTTTGTAATTTGTGCAATCGCAATAAGTAACGATATTATTCAGGATCTAAAAACAGGATATATGATCGGCGCCACACCTTGGAAACAGCAAATTATGCAAATCGTAGGAGTAGCTATTGCAGCTTGCATGATTGCACCTGTATTACATTTGCTTTATCACGCATATGGAATAGGTGATATGTTACCAAGGGCTGGCATGGATCCAGCCATGTCTCTAGCCGCTCCTCAAGCACAGCTTATGGCATCTATTGCAAACGCTGTATTCACTGGGAAAGTATCATGGGATTTAATTAGCGTAGGGGCAGTTATTGCATTCATCACTATATTTGTAGATTATTTATTGAAAAAGAAAAATTTAGGTAAAGTTTCAGTTATTGCCTTAGGAATTAGTATTTATTTACCAATTTTTATAACTTCAACCTTAATCTTAGGTGGGCTCATAGAATATCTAGCAAAACGCAAATTGGCAAAAAAATCTTTAAATGCAACCGATGTGAACCACAGGTTACAACATGGGTTTTTATTATCTAGCGGTTTAATTGCTGGCAGCTCATTGGTTGGTATTTTCTTAGCAATACCATTTATTATTTATCAAAGTACCGATGTGCTGGTGTTTTGTACAACCAGCCCTTATGTTGCAACTAGTTTGGGTGGAATATCTACGATTTTTATATGTTACTGGTTATATAAAGTATCTGTTAAAACCAGGTAAAATTGGTGGTGTTCATTCACGTGGGTAGGTATTTTTTTAATTTATGAAGCATCCTGACAGCATAAAACCTTGAATTAGCCCAAGGACTCCAGGAATGGTGCGCAATAAATTAAAAAAATACCTACCCACGTGAATAAATACAATTGGTGTTTACACATCAATATTAACAGCCAACAGCGCATTAACTTCTATAAAATCTCGCCTTGCCTCTACATCATCACCCATCAATGTAGTAAACATGGCATCAGCCGCAACCGCATCTTCAATTTTTACAATAACCATATACCGAACAGCAGGATCCATAGTGGTTTCCCATAACTGTTCTGGATTCATTTCCCCTAAACCTTTATACCGTTGAATTTGCTGTCCTCTTTTTGTTTCGTTCATCACCCAATCTACTGCCATCTTAAAACTAGCAACTTGTTTGATTTTTTCAGAACGTTTTACATATGCACCATCATGTAGCAATCCATCTAATGCAGAACTTAACATTCCCAACAAATTATAATCATGACTTAAGAAAAATTCGTAACTAAAAGAATAAACGCTTTCTACTCCATGAATAGTTGTATGAAATTTAGGTAAAAATATTTTTCTTTCGTTACATAATTCCACTTTTACTTTATAGCTAACGCCAGGTTTACCGTGATCTTGTACATACTGCTGCATTTTAACAGACCAATCTTCTAAATGCTGTTCTGACTGTAAATGAGCTAAATCTAAAATTGGTAAATGAATCAATCCTTCTAATATTTCTATTGGATATAATTTTGATAACCTCTTAATAACTATTTGTGCTTCACGATATTGCATTATCAAATTATGTACTTTTTTAGCAGCAATAGGTTCGCCACTTTGCGAAGGATATAATTGGGTATCTTCTAATGCCAGCTGTACTAAATGTTCTTCTAGCGCATTATCATCTTTTACATAACGGATTTGTTTGCCTTGTTTAATCCTGTACAAAGGAGGTTGAGCAATATAAATATGACCTCTCTCTATTAATTCTGGCATTTGTCGATAAAAAAATGTTAATAACAAGGTTCTAATGTGAGATCCATCCACATCCGCATCTGTCATGATAACTATTTTATGATATCTAAGTTGATCAGGAAAGTATTCTTCTCGCCCTATTCCGCACCCTAAAGCAGTAATTAACGTGCCAATTTCAACACTTTGCAGCATTTTATCAAATCTAGCTTTTTCGACATTTAAAATTTTACCTTTTAACGGTAACACTGCTTGCGTCTTGCGATCTCTTGCTTGTTTGGCTGAACCGCCCGCAGAATCTCCCTCTACTAAAAATATTTCTGATAGCTTTGGATCTTTTTCTTGGCAATCAGCCAATTTTCCAGGCAATCCGGCAATATCTAATGCACTTTTTCTACGGGTCATCTCACGAGCTTTTCTGGCAGCTTCTCTAGCTCTTGCTGCATCAATCACTTTATTAACTATCAATTTTGCTTGAGCAGGGTTTTCTTGCAGATATTCCTGCAATTTTTCGCCTAAAACTGCTTCAACAACAGATTTTACCTCTGAAGAAACTAATTTATCTTTTGTTTGCGAAGAAAATTTTGGATCTGGCACTTTAATCGACAAAACCGCAGTAAGGCCTTCTCTAGAGTCATCGCCTGTTGTTACAATTTTTTGCTTTTTAGCGACTCCAAGCTCTTCTATGTAATTATTTAATGTTCTGGTTAATGCATTTTTAAAACCAGACAAATGGGTACCACCATCTTTTTGCGGAATGTTATTAGTATAACAAAAAACATTTTCTTGATATCCGTCATTCCATTGCATAGCAACTTCTACAACCATATCTTGTTTTTCGCACAAAATATACAGCACTTCTGGGGTAACTAAGGTTTTATTTTTATTTAAGTGTTCTAAAAATTCTTTAATGCCGCCTTCATAAGAAAAAACATCTTTTTTGCCCGTTCTTTCATCATATAGATCAATTTTAACCCCTTTATTTAAAAAGGATAATTCTCTTAATCTTTTAGCTAATATATCGTAACTAAACACCACATTAGTAAAAATTTGCTTACTTGGTTTAAATGTTACCTCTGTGCCGCTACCAGTTGTCTCTCCTTTAACTTCTAACGGAGCGAGCGGATTACCTAATTGATAAAATTGTTCATATACTTTACCGTTTTTTCTAATTAACAGGTGTAGTTTTTCTGACAAGGCATTTACAACAGAAACCCCAACGCCATGCAGTCCACCAGAGACTTTATAAGAAGAGTTGTCAAATTTACCTCCAGCATGCAAGATAGTCATAATAACTTCTGCTGCAGATTTGCCTTCGGTTGCATGAATATCTACCGGAATTCCTCGACCATTATCCTTAACTGTAACGGAATTATCCGCCCTAATAATAACCTCAACTTTGCTACAATGTCCCGCCAGAACTTCGTCTATAGAGTTATCAACAACCTCAAACACCATGTGATGCAAACCAGTACCATCATCGGTATCACCAATATACATACCAGGTCGTTTTCTAACCGCATCCAGCCCTTTTAATACTTGAATACTTGAAGAATTATAAGAATCTTCTGTAGTGGTTATTTTGTTAGTGTTTTCCATGAATTGTTTTTCTCTTTAATTGTCATGCTTAACACCCTATGTTAGCACCTTGAAATATTACAAATTACTATTAAAAGTGTCAACTTAACTTACCAGAAATGGCTTAGATCTTCTTTGATCACACGGTTATAGAGCTGCAATCCACCACACCTCAGGTTCACCTTAAATCAACCAAAAACAAACACACCCAAACACAAAAAGCATCCACCCGCTGCTGCGCACCGGCCTCCTTCGTTTTCGAAGGAGGTGATTATCTATAACAAAACGAGAACATCATTCAATGCTAAACATGCAATCTAAAAACTCAACGTTCCACGTGGAACAAACACCCAAAACACAACCTAAAGAGTTCCACGTGGAACACTTTACCATTCAAACTTCCATCTCCACTATTGCGCCTTCACTTACTTTAAACCACTTACATCTTTCTTTAGGCAAAACATTCTTTAACCTATTCTGGTCAACTCCTGTTATAAAAACTTGCAAATCATTTTGCCAATCAAATAAACACCGTATTATTTTATCAGCATTAACATCATCCAACTCTGCACACAAATCATCAATCAACAAAACACTTACCAAATCATCTCTTTCTGCTGTCATTTTAATAAACCGAGATCTAGCTAAGATCATCGCCAGCGACAACGCTTTTCCTTGCCCCCTAGATAATACATCTTTTGCTGCTTTTCCTTGAACTATAAATTGCAAATCAGCCCGATGCGGTCCGCATCCAGTAAAACCCATTCTTTGATCTATATTACGATTTTCCGCTAACAACTCTAACAGATCTCCGTCCCACCCGCTAAAAAGCTTTATTTGCGGCTTCACCAACAAATTTAACCCCAAATTGTTAAAACTTTCCACCCAAACATTTTCAAATTTACTCCAAACATCTTGCCGTGCAAGTTTAATTTTTTCAGAAAGACTAACAAACACTTTATCTAAATTGTTTAACATGCCAACAAAATTCGGTTCTGATTTTTTTAAAATATTGTTGCGCTGCTGAAGGGCTCTATTAAACTCTCGCCATAAATGTTGATAATCTTTGTGAGAATAAAAAACCAACCAATCTAAAAATTTCCGACGACCATCTGGTTCGTTAAAAATTAATTTACTGCTTCCTTCATGAATTATTTGTGTTGGAGTTAAAGTTGCAACATCGGAACGCTCAGCTTTAGTTTCTCCAATCTTGCTGGTTTTTTCTTGATTTTTATATTTCACAGAACTAATTTTAATTTGTTTGTTGCAACTTTTATCAGAATATATTGCAGAAACACTTGCAAAATCATTATAAAAACTGATTAAATTATTCAATCTAGAAGTTCTAAAAGAACGACCCAATGCTAAAAAATACACCCCTTCCAGCAAACTAGTTTTACCGCTCCCATTAGCTCCTACAAACACATTAATTCCTGGATGCAATTTTAATTTTACTTGTTCTAAATTTCTAACACCATATATATGTATCTCTCTAACTAACATTAAATCTGCATTGGCATTAAAACATAGGAACTTTGAAGCGAGGCTTCGTGAATTAAAGCCCCAGAATTAGCATTTTCAACCTTAAATAAAACAACTTCCGTATTAACATTAGATAAAAAATCCAACAAATATTTTATATTAAAACAAACATCTAAATCATTACCAACATAATGGGCAGCCAAACTTTCTTGCACCAAATCATCTTGTTCATTTTTAGCTGTAATTTGCAGACCGCTTGCTGAAAAACTTAACTTAACTCCCTGAGATTTATCACCCAACAAAGCAACCGCTCTCAAAAAACAACTTTTTAATTGTTCTCTGTTGATGGTTAAAACATTATGAGCATTAGCAGGAATTAATTTTTTAAACGGAGGAAAAACAACTGTTAATAGTTTAGAAGTATAGGTTATATTATTAATTACTATCCTAAAATGATGATCTCCAACACTTAACTTAGCAAAAAATTCTCCAGGCACTTCCGCAATCACTTTTAAAATATCAAACACGCTTTTTCTTGGGATCAAGATCTTGACAGATTTTTTTAAATCTACAACCACACCATTATAAGCATCCTTTGGAGCCTCCCACACCATTAATCTATGGCCATCTGCCGCTACAGACACGATTTCTTCTTTAGAAAAATGTAAAAAAACTCCGTTTAAAAAATGTCTACCATCATCATCACCCATGGCAAAAGCAACTTTACTAATTAAATCTTGTAAAAACTTTATTTTTACAGAAAAGTCTATATTAAACATTTTAGAGCCAAGCAATGGAAAAACATCTGGCTGTAAATAATTTATAGAAAAAAAACCTTGATTCGATTCTATGTTTAATTTAACAGAAGGAGTTAAACCAGTAGAAATATTTAAAACAACATCTTCTGTCATCGCCCTACAAATTTCACTAATTTTACGAAACGGAACTACAGCCGAGCCAGGAACATCTATAGAATCCAAAGACTCTTCAACAATCAACTCTACATCTAAATCTGTTGCGGCTAAAGAAATACTTTTGTGTTTTACAGACAGCAAAACATGGGAACCAACAACGCTAATTCCTGATTTTTTTTCTATAGCAACAAAGGATGCTATTTTAAATAACCGTAAAAAAAAATCTTTTTTTACTGAAAACAACATAAATTATGTCGACAAAATTCTAATTAAATTTTTAAAATCTTCACCTAAATCAGCGCTAGATACAGATAAATCTTTAATCGTTCTACAAGCATGTAACACTGTAGTGTGATCCCTTCCACCAAAAGCATCGCCTATTTCTGGCAAGCTATGATTTGTTAATTCTTTACATAAAGCCATTGCCATCTGTCTAGGACGAGCCACTGATCTGCTGCGACGTTTAGATAACAGATCCGCCACCTTTACTTTATAATAATCTGCCACAGTTTTCATAATATTGTCTATAGAAATTAATTTTTCCTGTAATGCTAATAAGTCTTTTAACGCTTCCTGAACAAATGGCAATGTTATAGCACCGCCTGTAAAATGAGCATTAGCGATAACTCTTTTTAAAGCTCCTTCTAATTCACGAACATTAGAGCGAATTCTTTTAGCAATAAAAAACGCTACCTCGTGCTGTAAATCAATACCAGACTGTTTAGCTTTATTAATTAAAATAGCAACTCTGGTTTCAAGCTCTGGTGGTTGCACAGCAACGGTTAACCCAGAACCAAATCTTGATTTTAATCGTTCTTCTATACCGCTTATTTCTTTAGGGTACCGATCAGACGTTAAAATAATTTGTTGTTGTCCCTCTAAAAGGGCATTAAATGTATGAAAAAACTCTTCTTGAGAACGCTCTTTACCTGCAAAAAATTGAATATCATCAATCAACAAAGCATCAACCGATCGATAAAACCGTTTAAATTCATTAATTGCGTTGTTTTGCAACGCTTTCACCATGTCCGCCACAAAACGCTCTGAATGTAAATAAACAACTATAGCGTTGGGTTTGCTAGCAAGGATTAAATTACCAACCGCATGCATTAAATGGGTTTTACCTAAACCGACCCCACCATATAAAAACAATGGATTGTAAGAACCGCCAGGATTGGATGCTACCTGTCTTGCTGCAGCTTTTGCTAATTGATTAGATTTACCTTCTACGAAATTATCAAAAGTAAACAGTTCATTTAAATTTGTAGGTTTTTCTGAAGATCTAGATTCTTTGGTTGCAACCTGACAAACATTACCGCCCACCAAACCAGCACCACCTACCAAGAAAGATATTTTTCCAAGCTGCCCGCTGGATATATTGTTTAATACGTTTTCTATAGCTTGAGAAAAATTTTGACTGACTTTATCTAACACATATTGATTTGGGGCAAAAATAACTAAGTTGTCGTTGGTGATTTCTGCTTGCAATGGCATAATACATTGGTTAAACAACTGTTGCGGAATAAGATCTTTTAGTTGTTGAATGCATTGTTGCCACAAATCACTTGGAATAGACACAAAAATTTCCTTCACTAAAACTTCAAATAGAACTAGAAAGAGATATAACTACACACTGTATAACCTGTGTAAAATTTGTATATGGTACTTTACAGATGCTGTGGAAAAAGTCCACTGTTTTCCACAGGAAATGTTTTTTCTTCTTTATCCACAATTTATACAAAAGTATATGTTACTATATGCGCATAGATATATACAGGGCTAACGATAATGATTATCACGAGTTATTGTAGTTATCAACCAAAAAAGCTCTGCTTAATAACTATAATAATTTTAAACTTAAGTAAGAGTTTTAATTTTTATTATTTAAACTCTGCAATCTTAAAGCTAGAAGAATTCCTACGTTGTTTCATTTAGTAATCTGTTTAAATTTCACGCTGCCAGTAATTCTTGTGTACAAATAATAAACAAACCTGTAGAGAACTTTGGCTGCAAAGCATTTTTTTCTAAACAGTAAAACTTATGTACAACAAGCGCAGACGTTATTAAGCGCTAACAAACAACTCTTGGTTTGATGCAACGTCTTGTTATATATAAAACTTTTAGAGTTATCAACAGAAAACCCTGTCAGTAATAAACATAATTAAAATCTAAAATATTAAAAAATTAATTTATTTAATACCGTTTAAAACTCTTCAAGATGCAATAAAAAGTAGTTCTCTAGGTTGTTCGAAACTTAAAAAGCTATGTCAATTATCAAATTTGTTATGTTTGTTATTTTTAAGTGTGTTTACAATCTATAGATCTAAAAACAACTAAAAAAGTAGCTCAATCTTAATTTTGTAATTGAGGAGGCAAAGTTAGGATTTTAAGGTAGGGGGGAATTTGCATCCTTACCTGTTTTTTTTGCTATACTGGCAATTGTTTTGCTGTAGGTGTAATTGAGCATATGTGAAGGTGTTTGCGTGCTATAGCGCTGTTTATGTGATGGTTGATTTGGTTAGATAAATTTTGTTGACTTAGATATTAGGTTATGGTGTAATGCGAATTACATAACGTTGCTGCAAAAAAGAAGTAAAAAAAAGAAGTAGTAGAAGTTAAAGGAGATGATAGTTATGCCAAATGTATTAGCCGATGCGCTTAAAAAAACAACTCAAGAAAATTTTAGAAAAAAAATACGAGAGCTTATTTTAAGTAATGCAGAATATTTGGCTAATATAAAGATAGGATTTGCGGGGCCTACTCGTCATGGACACGATTGGTCGCTCGGGCCTGCGTACGATAAAACTCTAGATGGGCTTGTATTAGACGACATTTTGGCTGACACATCTCTTTCTGGGTTAAATGCGATTCACACAGAATTAACTATGAAGCCAGGTGCTGCTGCACCGGCAATTGAACCAACAAAAAACTTAGAAGGCATATTTAGTTTTGTTCAACCGTTAATGGACATGTTTTCTAGATTCTTTAAAGGGGAAGGCGGCGGATTCTTTGGGCAAATAATTGGTATGTTCCACAAATTACAAGTAGCTTTTGATCCAACTGTTGCTTTAAGCAAAGAGGAAATAGATGCTAGTAAATATAGCGAGTTGTTTTTAGAAGCAGGAAAAAAAGATAAATCGATTCATGCTCTTTATCGTAAATTACAACAAGAAACCTATAGTGATGAACAAAAAATTAATGGTTTGTTAAAACACGTTAAAACTTTAACTGGTAATAAGCAGGCTAAGCAAGCTCATCAATTATTAAAAGCTGCTGAGAAAAAATTGTTAGGCGGTAGAATTGGTAGCGATGCCCAGATGCCAGATAAAATTAAAGACAGAGTTGTTGAAAATCTTGAGAAGGCATATAGATTAGCAAATAATCTGGCTGTTGGGGCGGTAATTGCTAATGCTAATGATGATAATCGTATAAAATCAGCTGGACGAGCTGTTAGTAAATTAGTTGAAAAAATGGCTGAACAAGAAAAACAACTTAAAGATTCTTCACTTAAAAAAGAAGAAAAGCTGGTTGTTTATCAAACACTTCATGAAAACAAAAGAAAATTACTACACTTTATAGTTAAAACAGATGCGTTGGCTAATGGGGAAACGTTAACATTAGGTAAACAATTAGATGCTGCTTATATGGCTAAACAATTAGATAAGTTTGCAGACAATTCTGGAACAGCTGGGGTAGCTCATGCTGTTGATGCTGAGGCGATAACGCGTGGTAAAAGCATCTTTAAACTGTTTCAAAATAACGCAAACCCAGTTGTTGTTGGACCTGTCTATGGTGTTGATGCTGAAGACCTTAAAAACCAAGGCTCTTTTGAGCACGCAGTGGCAAAATCGCAAGACGTTAGAGTAAAAGAAATAAAATCTCAAATAAGCAAATCACAAAAGATTGTTGCAGAATTAAATGCAGAATGGGCAGTAAACCAAATAACAATAGCATCCTTACCACCACAAATTGCTATTCTTCGTGGGCGACAACCTGGATCTGAGTGGTCGTTAGAAGATAAAATGCATAAACTAGAGCAAGAACAGGTAGATTTAGAGAAAGCAGCAGTTTCTATCCAGAATCATATAAACCAGAACATCTCTGATAAAGCAGCGTATGATCATGCTGCTGCGACGGCCAATAGAGCTGGGATTATGCCAGCTACTAACACAGCATGCGGGGCATCTGCCAGTGTGAATAGATTTGTTAATACGGTTATGCCAAAGATTATAAATCCAGGTGGTGGAGCTCCAGTTCCAGTTGGTGTGAATCCAGCACTTTGGGCAAGCATGGCTCCTGCTGTAGTTGACGCTCTAAATCCTACAATACCAGGAAGTCCAGCGGTTGGCACACAGTTAGAACAGTTTGCTGTGATTAAAACATTACAAGAACACGCTGCTGATCTGTTAAAATCCGCAGAACACCTTAAAGAAAGGTTGTTAGTAGAACCAGTTACTAGCGCGCGAGCTAAAGCAGGAGCTGGACTATAGGACTAAATTAAATTTTAGTCCAGCAGTCGTAAAGGGAAACATAGGTATCTACCCAAATTTTAACAGGCATCCACCCGGCGCTACGCGCCGACCTCCTTCGAAAACGAAGGAGGTAAATTACTTAAAATGATATTCACCGTCTACTTCTATGGCTAATTTAACTGCTTTTGC
>CAIJNR010000080.1 GCA_903822055.1 uncultured Francisellaceae bacterium
GCTAAAGTATTAAAGGATTCATCATGCAATATACATCACGATATAATCCATCTTTAAGGCCTATTGCTAGGCAATTACGCAATAATCCAACCAGATATGAGAAAATTTTATGGAGTAAGTTAAGGAAGAAGCAAATTTTAAATGTACTATTTTATAGACAAGTATCTATAGGAAATTATATCTTAGATTTTTATGCAAAAACAATTAAATTAGCCATAGAAGTAGATGGAGATTATCATCTAAATACAGAGATCCAATCTAAAGATTCAAATCGGGATAATTATATTGCTTCTCTTGGTATTTTAGTGTTACGTGTTAGCAATGAAGAAGTTTTAAATGAAATGAATAAAATTATAACAAGAATTAAAGAAATTATTTTGAATGTACTGGGATCTCACCCTCCTTCGTCTTCGAAGGAGGGTGGCTTGCGAAGCAAGCTGGGTGGAAGGTGTTAAAATTGGCGAAGATCGCTAAATAGTTACAATTTTCGCCGAACAGAGATTACTGAGCATTATAGTAGCGATTTTTGGCTCTGGTGGGGCTGTTCACAATGAATTCCACCAAGGAGTTGCGATTTCTGGTTTTGGTAATTTTTTTAGAAGATCTAGATTGGTTTTGTTAGAAGATTCTTTTAAATCAAAAGATCTATTTTGTTGCAAATATTTAACAATATCATCTGCCATCATAGGTGCGAGTACTAATTTAGTTGGCCATGCAAAAATAACGTTGTTTAATGGAAACCAAGTGGCATGAGTGGGTTTTTTGCCGTCAGCACGCAAATTTTCTGCACGATTTATAGAAAAATTTCCCCAAGAATATTCTGGATTATTAAATTCCATCCAAGGGAATATAGATTTTAAAGTGGATTGAAAAGCTTTTATTTGTTGTTCGGTAGATAAAGTTACACCATCTTCAGCAATTTTTCCGCCACAGTGCCAAATAACGTGATCGTCGGAGGTTTTATGACTCGAAATAGTTAAGTTTGGTACTTGCTGTAATCCAATATTATGTCCATATAACATAGGTAAAGATTTAGCTTTAAGTGCAACCATGTTTAAGGGCCTTGTTTGCATTTTAGGGCTATTTTTAAATAATGTTGCAAATTGTTGTATACCTTCTCCTGCTGTAAAAATATATTTTTTAGCAGATAATAAAAATCTTTCTCCTTGAATATCAACAGAAAATTTACTGATACTATCATCATTTAGTTCTAATTCTAAATTAATAGAGTTGGTTTTTATACATATTTCTTTAATTGGACCTAATAATTCTTGTAGGGTATTTGATAAATTTAAAACAGTTTCATTTAATTTATAAATTGATCCATTAAATTTATTAGTTACAAATGGTTCTGGAAAATTATCAGGCATTAATTGAGTTACTGTGCTTTGTAGCACTTTGCTTACAAAAAAATTAGCGACTTTTGAATATAATTTATTGTTAGACCATAAAAGCTGATGATCAGCCAATATACAATTTTTAGTTAATTTTATAGGACTATTATTTAATAGTGCTTGTTGCCATAAAAAAGGGGCATCTTTAATTGCTTTGGTATCAGCTGTAACTGTTCCTTGTAAGGCATATTTAACACCACTGTGTAACATTCCTTGAGAATTGATAGTTTGCTTAGAACCAACTGCATTATTTTCTAATAAAATACAATTATAGCCCATTGTTTTTAATAAATTGGTTAACCATAATCCAGCTACGCCGGCGCCAATAATTACTAGATCAGTTTTAATTTCAATCATGTTTTAAGCTCGCTTTTATAGACAAAGAAAAGTGTAATTGTTTATTATTGTACTTTATGGCCATGTCTATCATATATTTCTAATGTGGCTATTTCTTCCGGAGCAGTATTCATACAGGTAGCCTTAGCAATTATATAACCGTTATTATTCGATACAGCACCTTCAATTGGGGTACCAGCTACTTCCCATAAACCTAAAGTCATAACATCCAATACTCCATGCCCTGCGGCTCTAATGTAATTTACACCGCTTTTGCGAGCAAGAGCTCTATATGTGTAAGTAATTTTATTGTCTTCTTTTTCTTCTTTACTATCTATAAGTGACATTCCCTTAGATAATAAACAATTTTTATAATGGCATGCCTTTATATCAGCTACAGACACCCCTTCATTAGAAGCTGCTTTATATACGGAACATCCTGATAGAACGAATAAACAACAATAAATAACTAAATTTTTCATTTTATGCTTCCTTGTAATTGAATAACATCCTTGAATAAATTGCAAGAATTATGATTTATATTTACTTTTTATGCAACAACCTATAGTTTTTTAGCCATTCTTTGATAGGTGGTGTTTGATTATTTTTATTAGTATATTTGTTATTAATTGCACCCTAATTATTTATTATGATAAAAATAAAATTATACAAATAAATTTCACAAATATAAATATAACATGTTACTTAGGTATAAAAATTTTATTGCAGAAATTAATTATATTGCTCGTACTGGTTGTTTTTGTGGTGAGGTTATTAACAACAAAGATTGTTTAATAATATTTCAAGCACAGCATCAACAAAAGCTTGCTGAGGCATTTAAAATAGCGGTGGAACAATATTTAGAGCCTGAGCAAAAAGAACCTGTACTTTTAAATGAGCGTCTGTCTGAGCGTAGCGAGTTTAGCGAGTGAAAAAAGTACAGGTTCTTTTTACTCCAGGTTAATATTTATGGAGCCTGAAACATTAATTTAATATATTTATAATAAGCCCCTTGTGCATTAGATGTTGCTAACATAAACCCATATTTGCCATCTAAAAAGCCTAGTTTAAAAATATATCCACGTATAAATGTAAAACAACCATGCAAAATAGCTGTAAAAATATTAGCTGTTTTACCTGCGTGTGATTTATCAATTGCACCTAGGGTTGAGTAATTATTTATTTTGTTTAGGATGCTTTCGACGTTCGGGAAAGAATAATGAAATATACGGTTATGTAAAGTGTCTATTTTGCCTTTTACCTGTAAACCAAAATGTACATAGTTAGCTATTATATTTCCTTCGCTACGTTTAAATAATCGTAAATGTTGTTCATTATACCAGTCGCCATATTTTATAGCTTTACCTAAGTAAAAAGTTTGAAATGGAATAATAAAGCCAGAATACTTTGTGTTGGTTTTAAGAACATTTTGGATTTCTTGTTGCAGATCAGCTGATAATCTTTCGTCTGCATCTAAAATTAACACCCAATCACAAGATGCTTTTTCTAGTGCAAATTTTTTTTGAATTCCACAGCCCTGCCAGGTATTTAAAAAAATTTTATTAGTATACTTTTGGCATATATTAAAAGTGTTATCAGAGCTATACGAATCTACAACTATAATTTCGTCTGCAAAACTAACAGTTTGTAACGCTTGTTCTATATTTCGCTCTTCATTTTTAGTAACTATACAAACACTTAAAGTTGTCAAAAGTTAAGCCCTTTTTTCTCTTATTTCTGCAAGCGTTTTACATTCTATACATAAAGTAGCTGTAGGTCTTGCTTCTAAACGTCTTACTCCTATTTCAACCCCACAAGAATCACAGTATCCGTATTTTTGTTCAGTGATTTTTATAAGTGCTGCTTCAATTTTTTTAATTAATTTTCTTTCACGATCTCTAGTTCTTAATTCCAAATTAAAAGTTTCTTCTTGAGTAGCTCGATCATTTGGATCAGCTAAAATATCTGCTTCTTTCATTTCTGTTATAGTGTTGTCTACTTCTATCATTAATTCTTGTTTCCATGCTTCTAGGATGTTAGCAAAATGTTCCAGCTGTTGTTCATTCATATAATCTTCGGTGGAAATTATACGGTAAGGCTGAAATTTACTAGGGCCTGATAAAGCTGCATCATGGTCTACATGCGATGTTTCGTTAGCGTCGTGATGCTTAATATGAGAGCTAGTTTCTTTAACTTTTGGATGATTGTGGGGAGATTTAGCTTCTTTAACTGAGACATGTACGTGATTGTGTGACTCATGTTTTGGTAATGATTTTTTTTCTTTTACAGCCACTTTTGTAGTCTGTTTAGTAACTGGGATGTGTTTAATAGCTTTTTGGGAAATTTTTGTTGTGGTTTTTTTTACTACTTTTTTGCTAGGCGAATGTTTTTTTGATTTTACAGGTTTTGATAATGTTTTAATAGGTTTAGCATGCGTTTTAACTTTAGTTTTGCTAATAACTTTTGATTTAATTTTAGTCTTTGGTTTGGTATTAGTTTTTGACTGGCTGGTTACTTGTGCTTTTTTAGGAATTTTAATAGCTTTACTAGGTTTTTTCAGCTTTACAGTCTTTTTGACGGTCTTACTAGTGGTTTTAAGTTTGTTTTTGCCAATTTTAGCTGCCATTTAATTAATCCCTATAAATAAAAAATAATAAGTCAATGCACAAAAAATAATAAAAATTATCTATATCAAAATACTAAGAAGAGATCAATAAGACATATAACAAATTTTTTAGAATTTTTAGTCAAGCTTATTTTTTATTTGCCGAAAGATAAGTTATGAAATACCATAGCCAATTAATCGAAGCTACCTTACTAAAGCGTCCTATTAGCTTTTTAATGGAGGTAGTATTACAGTCTAAACGACGTATTATGTTGCGTTGTCCTAATTTAGGACCATTAATTGGCTGTGACATATTAGGTACCCAATTATGGTTTTCTGCACCATCTGGCGATCATTGTTTGCCAACTTTAGAACTAGTAGAGGTAAATGGAGGTTTTTTAGTTGGGGTTAATCCAGAGATCTTGAAAAAATTAGCAATAGAAGCCATTAAATTTGGGCATATTCACGAATTATCTGATTATAAAGCCATGCATCAAGAAACTAATTATGATCAAGATGTTATTTCAGTATTAGTGTTAGAGAAGGATTTTTTACATCAATGTTATGTGTGTTTAGAGCATGTTATTTATAGTAATGAACAATATGAAGGACAGTTTCCATTAGTGCCTAGAACGTTCGATGCTAGCTTGGAATATTTAATTTTAAGAAAAAAACAAGGATATCGTGCTGTGCTTTTATATTGTGTGTTACATTCTGGAGTTAAAACACTAAAATTTGCCGAAAGCATAGATCCAGAGTACGCTAAAAAAATTTCTCATGCAATCACAAATGGGGTAGAAGTTTTGGCTTATAAAGCTAAAATTTCCACTCAAGAAATGGAGTTAGATAGTAAAATAGCAATTGCTTCTCCCATTATTGCACGATTACCTTAAGATCATTAACAACAAAAAGATGCTCCGCAATCACATGTAGCTTTAGCATTTGGATTGTTTATAACAAAAGATGCTTCAGTTAGAGTTTTTATATAATCTAAACTCGAGCCTTGTAAGTAACCTAAACTTACTGGATCAATAATAATTCCAGCATCGCCATCTTGAATTAATATGTCGTCTTCTAGTTGTTCTTCGAATGCAAAACAATATTCAAAACCAGAACAACCGCCACCATTAATATAAATGCGTAGCTTTAGATTAGGGTTGTTGGAATTAGACACTAATTCCACAATTCTGTTTTTAGCTGAATCGGTAATTTTGATAATGTTTTTAACTTTGGTTTCAATATTCATATAAAACAGATAATACAATAATTTTATTGAAATGAAAATATTAGTAGATATACTTGGTGGTTGTTAAATTTCATTATTCAAGTCTTGGTAAATATGCATAAATCTAGAGTTTCTTCTTTAATAATATGGGCGGTAGCTTCCATATTTTATGCATATCAATATATTTTGCGGGTAATGCCAAGCATAATGATGAATGATATTTTGCAGCAATTTCAGATCGATTCTGTAATGTTTGGCCAATTTTCTGGAATTTATTACATAGGATATTCTTTAATGCACTTGCCAGTAGGGATTATGTTAGATCACTACGGTCCAAAAAAAGTAATGCCGATTTGTATATTAATTACAATTTTAGGTTTGTTACCACTTATGTTTGCAGAATTTTGGGTATATCCAATTTTGGGTCGCCTTTTAACTGGTATGGGTTCATCAGCTGCCATACTTGGGACATTTAAAATTATACGTTTAACTTTTAATGAAGATAAATTTACCAGAATGCTTAGCTTATCAGTAACTATAGGGTTGATAGGGGGGATTTATGGTGGCGGCCCAGTAAATTATATGTGTAATTTACTGGGCTATAAATATGTTATAGCTATTTTTGTTGTTATAGGAATTGTTTTAAGCATATTAACATATTATTTGGTTCCAAATATTAAACCTGAACGTTCTAATTCAGTATTATCTAATATTAAAGAAGTGTTTTGCACACCAAAAGTACTGGCTATTTGTTTTTTTGCAGGTTGTATGGTGGGTCCGTTAGAGGGGTTTGCAGATGTTTGGGGTGCAGCTTTTTTAAAACAAGTGTATGGGTTTGAAAATTCTATTGCAGTAAGTTTACCTTCCGCTATTTTTATTGGAATGTGCTTTGGTGCACCAGTACTAAGTTTAATAGCAGAAAAAACTAAAAGTTATTTAGGCACTATTGTAGCTTCTGGTATTATAATGGCTGGGAGTTTTGTGGCTTTGCTTGTGTGTTCGATGAATTCGGTAAGTATTGGAATAATGTTTGTTGTAGTTGGGGTTTGTTGTTCTTATCAAATTATTGCAATTTATAAGGCATCAACATATGTAAAAGAACATGCAGCAGGTTTAACTACAGCAGTCGCTAATATGGTTATTATGAGTTTTGGATATGTATTTCATACGATTATTGGTTGGACAATTAATGTTATGGGTGGCCCAAACGATAGTAAAGCGTTTGTTTATGGTGTTTTAGTAATACCAGTTGCGTTGGCGATTGGTTCTATAGGGTTTTATATAATTATTTTAAGCGAACATATTAAGAAAAAAGCTCGTAGTACATGTAAAACTAGGGCAAACGCATCATAAATTAGTGACTAAGCTAAAGATCCGTTTTGCTAAAGGGGAGCCGCTGCCATTAAGTTAAGCCATCCACCCGGCGGCTAACGCCGCCACCCTCCTTCGAAGCGAAGGAGGGTTAGATTTATACAAATTTAAAATTACTTACTTAAAATTATACTAATATACTAAATTTTTTTATAAAAAAA
>CAIJNR010000081.1 GCA_903822055.1 uncultured Francisellaceae bacterium
ACAGCCCACAACCGGGATTGAACCGGTGACCTCTTCCTTACCAAGGAAGTGCTCTGCCCCTGAGCTATGTGGGCAAATCTTTTGGAGCGGGTGATGGGAATCGAACCCACGCTATCAGCTTGGAAGGCTGAAGTTCTACCATTTAACTACACCCGCATTTTGGAGAGAGTAGGATTCGAACCTACGAAGGCAGAGCCGGCAGATTTACAGTCTGCTCCCTTTAACCGCTCGGGAATCTCTCCTAAAAATATAATAAATTGCAAGGCAATATTCTTTCATGCCGTATATAACAAAGTCAAGCCATATAGTTCAGATAAATCATGAAACATATGGCCACCAGCCGATCCACAAATAATCATTAATTAGTTTTATGGTGTTATGCGCAATTTTGCCACGACAGAAATAATATTAGCGTTTACAGGATCTTCAGCAATTTTTTCTTGATCTTCTTCTTGATTCGCCACAAGTTCTGGATACAATTTAAATAAATTAGCTAAAAAAAGAGCCTCTTCCTCAAGTCCTCCACAATCGTCTATAGGTTCATTTTTAGGTTGTTGTATTGGTATAGTTTCAGACTTTACCGCATTTGCTATTGCAGTACATTCCTGAACCGACTGCTGTTGCAAATCTAAACTTTGAGATCCATAAAATTCATTCACACCTAAAGATATTTCGTCTTCTGAGTCTAAAACTATAAATTCTCCCTGTAAATTATTCATAATTTTTCTATCTATGTCCTTATAAATAAATTTAAAATTAAGCTGGCGATAGGATTTGAACCCACGACCGGCTGATTACAAATCAGCTGCTCTACCAACTGAGCTACGCCAGCCAAGTTGACTACACAAGTTTTGCATTGTACAACAAACTTTATTAGCATTAAAGAGTATTGCAATTATCGTCAACAACATTAGAGCAACCAGATATAATGCAGGAGCAATCGGCATTTTAGTTGTATACCACAAATAAAAACAAACAGGTGTCATTGTTTTACCTATAACAGAGGCACCAATTGCACCACTTATTCCCATTAAAAAATACTTTTCTGGCAAATTATTCAATAATTTTTCGCACCAAACATTTACCGGACAAGCAAATACTACTCCCCAAAATACTATCCAACACCTGATAATAGTTACCGTTAAGATAGAAGAATTTTTTAACATGCCAAATATAGGAATTATGGTAACTAATAACATAACGCTTGCAAAAAGCATAATTTTTGTTGGATTATAGTGCGCTATAATCCGTCCAATAATTAACAATGTTATTAAATCAAATATTAATAAAAAATTATTTAAATAAATCATAGTAGCTAGGTTGATCTCGGTGATCATTGGTACAAAACTATTAAAAAATATAAATGGAATTGAATAAGTTATATGCCCAAACCCAATTGCTAGAGCAATTTTTAAAATATTCGCTTTATGCTGCCATAAAACTCTAAAATCAAAACTTTTGGATGTTTTTTGATGTTGATAATGAATTGAACTTGAGTAATAAAAACGCAAAAAAACTCCAACCAAACCAATAGTACCGCCTATCCAAAAACAAATACGCCACCCATTTATTTGTTGGCTATTAATCACTATCGCAGAAGCAATAGATGCTAAAATAATCCCAAGCATAGTTGAGATATTATAAAAACAAGAATTCTTTATTGCATGAATTTGGGTTTTATTTTCTGCTATATATAACATGGCAATTGCACTTTCGCCGCTAGCACATATTCCTTGCAACATCATAATAAATATTAAGCTTATTGGAGCTATATAACCTATAGACTTATAGCAAGGTAAACACCCTAATAATAGGGTAGTAATTGCTAGACCAATTAAAGAATAAGATAGCGCAAACATAGGGCCTTTAGAACATGCTATTGCTCCAAAGACAGTAGCCCCAAGAGGTCTTGTAATTATAGATGTTGATAAAATACTGTATGCTAAAATTAATTGTATTATTGGATCGTGCGCCGGAAAAAAAATGGGAGCCATTATTGGCGCTAAGAAAATATAAATTGAAGTATCGAAATGATCTAAAGTATTACCTATAAATACCGCTAGATCTGGGGGCGACATATTATTGACTAGCATTAACATCCCTACGTCAGTATTACCTGAATCAAGTTATGCGGGTTTAGCATTAAGCATGCTTCTCAGCCAATTATGGCGCCCCGTGTTAAAAGCAGATTGTAAAAAATAAAAAATCCTGGCGACGCCTACTTTAGCGATAAAATCACTATCATCGGTGTATCATGAATTCACGCTCGAGTTCGAGATGGAATCGTGTGGTACGCATGTACTATAGTCACCAGGAAAAAATTCGGTAAATTCCTCTTCCTACCATTTCCAAAAGCTTATTTTAAAATAAATTTTGAAAACGATCGGTGAGGTACATATTAGAATATTTCAAGTTACATAGTCAAGACTCACGGTTAATTAGTACAGGTTAGCTCAACTCCTTACGGAGCTTACACACCCTGCCTATCAACGTTGTAGTCTACAACAAACCTTTAGAAGGCCTAAAGCCTTTGGGATAACTAGTTTTGAGGTGGGCTTCCCGCTTAGATGCTTTCAGCGG
>CAIJNR010000082.1 GCA_903822055.1 uncultured Francisellaceae bacterium
AACAGTATTTTCAATATTATTTACCGCCAACAATTTATATGCGACAGAAGAAGTTATATCACCAGAAAAAAACTCATTACAGGATCTGTCTATAGTAATTGCATCTTGTGATAAATATTCTGGTTTGTGGGATCCGTTCTTTACCTTATTGTTTAAAAATTGGCCAGTCATAAATAATGGAGCAAATAGAGATCTACCAATTTTTTTAATTTCTAACAAAAAAAAATTTGAACATCCTAGGGTACAAAATATATCGTTTCCTAACGAAATTAGCTGGTCAGACAATATGTTAGAAACATTATCTCAAGTAAAAACCAAATATGTTTTATATTTACAAGAAGATTATTTTTTAACAAAACCAGTAAATGAACAATTATTAGAACAAATGTTAAATTACATAAAAGAACATAATGCAGCTTTTTTAGAAGTTTCTGGTTTTAATAATAATGCACAAACCACTAAACAAAAAGTACCATTAGAAAGTTCTCCTAACTTGGCAGAATTTGCCAAGCATTCGTTGTATAGAACTTCTTTGCAAGCCGGCATTTGGTCTAAAGATGCATTAGTGTGGTTAATTAAACCTGGCGAAACTGCAGTTGAGTTTGAATTAGCTAGTAGTAAACGTAGCGAAGGTATGCGAGATTTGTTTTTGGTACATTTAGATGTTGCGAATGATCCAATCCAGTATATTAATGCAGCAAATGGTGGATTATTATTAAAAACCGCTATTGACTATCTACATAAACAAGGCATTGCTTTTGATCCTAAATTACAACCGTTACCAGTAGATCAGGATCACAAATTTATTTTATACAAAAGGAAAGTGGTAGGTTATTTAAAAACAGTACCATATTTACAAAAAATTAAAGAAGCAATACGAAACGCTATTAATAGTTAGGATATTCATTCAGGTTGGCCCCTGTTGCTCATTGCCATTAAGTTAAGCCATCCACCCGGCGGCTAGCGCCGCCACCCTCCTTCGAAGCGAAGGAGGGTTAACTACAAGCAACTTAAGATTTTTTTGCCACCTGATCCATTAAGTATTGTGCCAACATAGGGATTGGTCTGCCAGTTGCATAACGATTGATTTTCCCCTCTGCGTGGTAAGCGGTACCTGCTATATCAAGGTGTGCCCATTCGTAATTTTCTGCAAATTTTGCTAAAAAACATGCAGCTGTGATGCTGCCAGCATGTGGACCACCAATATTAGCAATATCTGCAATGTCACTGTCGATTTGTTTATAATATTCTTCAGTCATTGGTAATTGCCAAACTTTATCGCCGCTTTTCATTCCAGCTAAAGCTAACTGATCTGCTAATTTTTGATTGTTGCTAAATAATCCACTGTAATATTGTCCTAATGCTGCAGCACATGCTCCAGTTAAAGTTGCTATATCAATAACTGCTTTGGGGTTGAATTTTTTACAATAAGTTAATGCTTCGCATAAAATTAGCCGTCCTTCTGCATCCGTATTTAGAATTTCTACTGTTATGCCAGACATGGTGGTTACTACATCATCTGGATGACTAGCGTGTCTCCCTGGCATATTTTCAGCAGTGGCTATAATACCCACAATATTCAAATTTAACTGCATAGAAACAGCAAAATTTATTAATCCTAATACTGTAGCTGCACCACACATATCGTATTTCATGCCAACCATAGAATTAGCTGGTTTTAAAGAATTACCACCAGTATCAAAAGTGATGCCTTTACCAATTAAAACAATTGGTAGGTTATTAGGATCATTCTTAGAACCATTGCCTTTATAACCTTTATATTCTAAACAAATTAGTTTTGGTGGTTGTAAGCTGCCTTGAGCTACAGATAGAAAGGCCCCCATATTTAATTTTTCTAAATCTTTTTTTTCTAAAATAGTTAATTTGATTTTAGAAGATTTTTTGCTCAGATCTATAGCAGTTTTAGCCATAAAATTTGTAGTGCAGACGTTGGGTGGGGTATTAGCAAGATCTTTAGCTAGTTTACAAGAATTACCGACAGCTAATGCTTGGTTATATGCTAAAGTTGCATCAGACATTTGTTGGTTATCAATTATCAAATCGATATTAGTTATCTTGTGTTTTTTTGGATTTTTTTTGGATTTATATTCATCGAAAACGTAGAAATGGTATTGTAATGTTAAAATGGTTTGATAAATTTGCCAGCTAAATGTTCCGTTTTTTACATTGCAATTGTTTATGCACAATGCAACATTATTAATATTAAATTGTTTAAGATTGGATGTAATAGTTTTAATCATTTCTATAAATTGAAGATCTGATAATTTATGTTGTTTGCCAGTGCTTATCAATAATAATCTAGTTGCAGCAAGGTTAGGAACATTAAATAGTAAAATAGATTTATTAATGTTAGTTTCTTGGTCTAATTCTTCTTGTTTTAAAATTTTATTAATATATTCAATAGTGTTTTTGTTTAAATTCAGGTTAGACAGACAACTAGTGGTACATATTAAACAATCAGTAATTAATTTTGCAATGTTAGTTTTAGAACTTGATTTTAGTTGAAATTTCATAATTATCCCGCATTCATGTAAAATACTTTAAAAATCATAAATTGTTACGAGAATTATAATGTTATTGCTCAGAAAGTACATCACTAAAGAATTATTATTGCATTTTGTTGCAATAACTCTTCTACTTTTTTTTATATCTAGTAGCAATAAATTTATTGGATTATTAGCAAAAGTTGCGAGTGGTAAACTGCCGTTCACTATGGTTTGTAAAGTCATGTTGTTGTATAGCCCAGAGATCTTAGGATTATTAATGCCTCTTAGCTTGTTTATAGCTACTTTATTTGTGGTTAGTAAATTATATGCAGATAACGAGATAGTTGTTTTATTTGCATCTGGTTTAAATTGGAATTTTTTAATTGGTACAACAATTATGGTTGGTATTTTGATAGCAATTTTAACTTCGGTTTTAACTTTATGGTTATCACCAGCTTTAGTTAAAACACGAGAAGCAATTTTATCTAAAGGTGAATCTATTGGGGTGATGAATGCAATTATTCCTGGGCATTTTCAGGTTGTTAATGACGGTAAGCAAGTATTTTATGTTGGTGATATAGATAATAACAATAAAGTGACCAATGTATTTATAGCAACAACAGCCAATAATCGAGCTGAAGCTCTTGTTATTACAGCAAAGTCTGGCAACATAGAAACATTACAAGGTCAGGATGGTAGTTTTTTAATTTTACAAAATGGACATAGATATTCTGGTTCTATTGGTACTCGTAATTTTTCGGTAATCGATTTTGTAGAATACGGCAGACAATTATTACCAAAAACTCAAGAAATACCAAATGCCTATAGAGTGCAAAAAACTAGTGAAATTTGGAATTCTAAGGTTCCTGGAGAAAAGGCTGAATATGAGTGGCGTTTAGCTATGCCAATTTCGGTACTAGTTTTAACAATGTTAGCTGTTGGTTTAGCAAAAGTTGCTCCTAGACATGGGAGGTTTGCTAATTTTTTACCTGCTATTTTATTGTACATTATATATTGTAATGCCATGATCTTTATGCGCAGGTTGTTAGCTACTGGTGCTGTTAGTGATGGATTAGGGATCTGGACAGTACATTTATTGTTTTTAATTTTAGCATTTTTCTTATTGTTACATTCCAGTGGTTGGTTGTTGTATTTTAAGAAAAAAATTTTTAATTCTTATTTTTTTACAGGCAATTAGGTAGATTTTATAGATCATTGATATGCGTATTATTACTAATTATATTGGTTTAAATTTATTAAAAGGCATTTCAATCGTTGCTATTTTATTGCTTGGGGTTGATTTGTTTTTTTATTTTATTAACGAATTAAGGTTTGTTGGCACTGGTAATTATAATTTATTTGCAGCGTGTGAATTTGTGCTGCTTACCATTCCTAGAAAATTATATATTATGTCACCATGGGCTGCATTAATTGGTTCTTTGTTAGTGCTTGGTTCTATGGCAAAAAATTGTGAGTTATTGGCTATGCGTACAATTGGAATATCTGCCAATAAAATTGCTCTATATGGAAGTTATTATGTATTGTTTTTCACAATTATGGTTTTTATTTTTGGAGAATTGTTAGCTCCAAAAATAGAGTTGTTGGCGCAAAAAAGAAAAACATTAGCTTGCAGTCAAGGTAATGCAATTTACACTTCTTATGGTACTTGGATCAGAACTGGTAATAAATTTATTCATGTTGCAACAATACAAAATCATAATACTTTACAAGGTATTACTATTTATGAGTTGGATTCGGATTTAAAATTAAAAAGATCTAGTTTTGCCGAAACTGCCAGATTAATTAGTGAACAAAATATTAATAAAAAAGATATTAATAAAAATCTTAATAGTTTATGGGAGTTAAAAAATATTATTGTTACGGATTTTTCTGATTTGACCAACAAAAATAGCAACAATACTATTAAATTAGTTAAATTAGCAAATACACAAGAGAAAAATTTATTAGATTTAAATATTTTAAAAACAGCTAACGTTAAGCATTTGGAACGTTTATCGATAAAAAGTTTGCTAGTAATAATTCAAGATAGATTAGCTAATAATTTAGCAGTTACTGACTATAAGGTTGCTTTTTGGAAGAAGGTTGTTCAACCATTTTCTATATTAATCATGAGCTATTTGGCTGTTCCTTTTGTGTTAGGGCCATTACGATCCTGCTCTAGGGGTTTACGTTTAGTGGTTGGGGTTATATTAGGTGCTAGTTTTTATTTGCTAAATGCTTTGTTTTGTCCATTAGTTACGGTTATTAGTTTTCCGCCAAGTATCGCAGCTATTTTACCACCGATGATTTTTTTATCTTTAGCAGTATATTTAGCAATAAGGGTTTAAATTGGATGAATTATTTAAAAAGGCTATAATAAATAATAAAAACTAGTAAAAATCAAGAAAAAGGCCAAATTAAATGCAAAGGCATCACCTTCGTAAAGAATGGATAATAACAACTGGTATTGTTTTGGTAATTATAACTGGTATTGTTTTGCAACAATTTTTTAGTAAGAGATTGGATTTTAATGCAGCATCTTCCGAACAAGAACAACAATTAATTACCGATCAATTTAATAATCAATTATTAAAATTAAATAAACAACTGTCTGCGTTTAAAGACGAGAATAGACATTTAAAAAATGCTAACCAAGAATTAGAAAAAAAATTAGAAGAATCTCGATATGTAGAACATGAGATCCATAGTAAGATAGATAAACTATCAGTACAAAAATCACAATTAGAAAAAACATATCATTTTGAAAACAATACTTTACAACAAAAAATTACTATCCTAAATAAAGAAAATCTTGAATTACAAGCCTTGATTAGTGAATTACAGCAACAAATTAAAAATCATAAAATAAATTCTTATGGTTTGTTTCAGGCAGGTAAGCTAGAAGTGGAATTATCTAATTTGGATCAACAATTAGTAGAACAATATGACAATGTTGCACAAAAGAAGAGCGGTGTTAGTACATTAAAAGATAAATGTGGTAAATTAAGAACTAATGGTAAATTTTGTAAAGAGTATGATGCTTCTGTAAATAGTATTATTGTATTAGAGAAACAACTTGAGCATTTACATAACAAACGAGATGATTTAAAACAACGGATTAATACTTACCTATCTTCATCTACTCAAACAAATCCACATTAAACCAAAAACGAGGTTGCTGTTGTTATGGATCCAAAAATACTTAGCAATATTAAAACTAATATAACAAATGATATATGTATTATTGATATAGGTACTCAGACTATGCTGGTGCAGTGTGAAAATGGGTTTAAAAAACAGTATGCAATCTCTACTGCAACTACAGGAGTAGGGAACGAAAGTGATAGCTATAAAACACCTTTAGGAAAACATAGTATATGTGAAAAAATTGGAGAATTTGCACCAAGATATACTATATTCAAATCTAGAAAAAATATTGGTATAAAATGTGAAAAATTAAATGTTCCTATAGATCTAGATTCTGAAGATTTAATATTAACTAGGATCTTAAGATTAAAAGGTGAGGAACCTGGAGTGAATTCCGGCTATACGATAGATGGTAAATGTGTAGACTCGTATGAAAGATATATTTATATTCATGGTACTAATAGAGAAGATTTAATTCAGCGCTCGCAACCATCGTCTAATGGTTGTATTAGAATGGGTAATGCTGATATTGAGGAATTGTTTTTAAATATTAAATTAGGAGCAATGGTTGATATTAGATGAGAGAAAAATATCTTTTTATTGAAGTAGGCATTTTTTAGTAATATTCTTCTTTTAGTACTCAAATATGATTTAAATTTAATAGTAGTTGATAGTTGTTTTTATGAAAAAAATACTTGCAAGTTGCATAACCTATTTGTTGTTAGTGTTTTGCCTAGTAACAGTGACACTTAATGGATGTAAGCCTAATGATAAGGGTGATCATTTACCATTGATAGTTGGTTTATCTGCAGATTACCCACCATTCGAATTTATAGAAAACGGTGAATTTCGTGGTTTAGATATAGATTTAGCATATTTAATTGGCAAAAATTTGAATAGAAAAATTGAATTTAAAGATCTAAGTTATAGTCATTTGTTTACAGCATTAAACTCCGGTCAAATAGATATGGCCATTTCAACCATTACTTTTACCGAGGAACGTAATAAAAAATTTGATTTATCAAGTCCTTATTATTTTGCAGATCTAACTCTAATTTTTAGAAAAGATCAGCCAATAAAGCATATTTCTGATTTGTATCATAAAAAAGTTGGTGCGCAACTTGGTAGCACTATGGAAATGTGGGCAAAAGATTGTGGGCAAGATCTAAAGTTAGTTAGTATGGATGTTAGTTTGCAATTAATTGAGGCTGTAAAATCTAAACAATTAGACGTTATAGTTTCTGAGCACGTGCAGGCCAAAGAATTTTGTAAAAAAAATCCAGAATTAGGGTATCTAGTTGTTGCTCAATCTAAGAATGGTTATGTAGTTGCTTTAAGAAGTGGCTCACCTTTATTAAAAGGAGTTAATGTTGCTTTAGAGCATATTAAACAACAAGGGGATTTTAAAACATTAAAAAATAAATGGTTAGATATAATGTTTGAAACGGAAATACATGACGCTAGTTGAGCAAATTTTATTTATTGGCCAAGGAGTACTGGTTACATTAAAGTATACATTAGGTGCTTTAGGTATCGGGCTAAGTTTAGGTATTATTTTAGCTATTGGGCGACGTCAAGTTTTACTGCGTTGGATGGTAGATTCGTTTGTTTCTGTATTGCGTGGTACTCCATTATTATTACAACTTAGTTTTTTTTATTATGCTGTTCCTGGCTTATTAGGGATACGTTTGGATGTATGGCATGCTGGATTAATAGCTTTTGGTTTAAATAGTGCTGCTTATGTAACTGAAATTTTTCGCTCTGGAATTCAAAGTATACCTAAAGGTCAATTTGAAGCTGCTAAAACTTTACAAATACCAGCATTTTTATTATGGAAAGATATAATTATTCCTCAAGTTTTACGTAATATTTTACCAGCACTTATCAATGAAGTGATCAGTTTATTAAAAGAAACAGCCATCATTTCTATAATGGGAGAATTAGATTTGACCCGTAGAGCACAAGTGGTGGCAGCTACAGAATATAGTTATTTTATGCCAACTTGTTTGGCTGGTGCTTATTATTATATTTTAGTGTTTGTTATAGAAAGAATAGCTAATAAAATAGAGAAGATTTGGCATGCTAAATATTAGTAATATAAATAAATCATACGCTGGGTTAGATCTATTTAAGAATTTTTCTTTGCAGATTAGGGATCTTTCTATAGTTGGCTTAACTGGTCCGTCTGGTAGTGGTAAATCGACTTTATTAAGATGTATTCAGAATTTGGAAAGTATTGATTCTGGGAAAATAACTTTTTACGGTAAGGTGGGGTTTATTTTCCAAGATTTTCAATTATTTCCTCATATGACTGTCTTAGAAAATATAATTTATGCTCCAGTTAAAGTTTTAAAGCAGTCACTCTCTATAGCTACGCAAGATGCAATAGCACTATTGGAACAATTGGGATTACAAGAACAACAACATAAATACCCATCAGGATTATCTGGTGGGCAAAAGCAACGTGTGGCAGTTGCTCGTTCTTTAATAATGAAGCCAGAGTTATTGTTATGTGATGAGCCAACTTCAGGGTTGGATATTGGGGCTATTGTTGGATTTAAGCAGTTATTACAAGAAGTACACAATATGGGAGTAACTATGCTTATTGCATCTCATGATATTCATTTTCTTACTCAAATCGCGTCTAGGATTTTAATATTAAAGCAAGGGGTTATAGTTAATGATTTAGTTGATGTAGATTTTAAGAATTCTATAGATATTTTAAAAAATGCTTTGCTTTAGAGTATTCTCAAGATAATATACTTAGGGATTGTGTAAAAAATTTTTAATTTTAAACGAGCGTCTGTTTGAGCATAGCGAGTTTAGCGAGTGTAGAAATTAAAAGTTTTTTGCGCAATCCCTTATTAAATGTTTTATAACGGGTTATAATTAGTCATGGAATTACTAGCTGAATTTTTTCCAATATTGATATTTTTTTGTGTTTTTAAGCTCAAAGGTTTAATGCTAGCAACTGCTGCTGCCATGATTACTGCATTTATTCAATTAATTCTAACTAAAATTAAAACTGGTCAATATAAAAAAATGCAATTAACTTCGTGTTTTAGTTTGTTAATTTTTGGTGGTATTGCATTAATTTGTAAAAAAGAAATTTTTATCAAATGGAAACCAACGGCAATTTACTGGGTATTAGCCATAACTTTTTTAACTACGCACTTTTTTGGGAAACAGTCATTAATAGAAAAACTTAACAATAATGCTATACAATTACCAAAAAAAATATGGAATAAGCTTAGTATTTTATGGGTAATATTTTTTATATTAATGGGTATTTTAAATTTATATGTAGTATATTTTTTTGATACTAATACTTGGGTAAATTTCAAGTTGTTTGGTACTCTTGGTTTAACCATGTTATTTATTATTTTTCAGGCAATTTTTATATCTAAATATTTAATAAAAACATAACGCATAGATGCCACTGTAAAAATTACAGTATTATACAACATTTTTTAGGTGGTTGATTTGTTTTTGGTTGTATTACTGCTGGTGTTGTAGGCTGTCGAGGAGTTTTACTAGGAGTCTCTACAGTTTCAGTAGCACATGAAGATTGAGATGATTCGCAGCTTCTGGATGTATTAGCAAATGCAGTTAACAAATTTCTAGGTGTTTTTCTAAATACTGTAAATTTAGGTACTTGAAGTGTCATTGTAGTAGGATTCTGAGCAAAAGAGAGAGTCTTTTCGGTTTTTGCTACTGTTATAGCTTGTTCTGGATCAATAAAAGAGTTATTAGCAGAAGCTGTTAGGTATGTTCCTGATGGTATATGTTCAAGGTCAGAACTGTAGCCGTCTTCTAAAGAAATTATTCTGGATATTGTAGGATTTTTATTGCTGCCATCACATGGTTTTTTTTCTAATATAGTGCTTTTTTGACGATCTTCACTTTGTTGTTCATTAGCTTTGACAGTTTGAACTTTGTTTAATGAATTATTAGTTGAATTAAACATATATGCCAGCCTTCTTGGTAATGTAGTAGTATCGGCGAATATTATGTAGTTCTTGAATTTAAACCATATATTAGTTCGTTTATATTTATGTCGTTTATACATTTGTTGCAAAAAAATCTTGATTTTTTCTTGATCTGTAAATAAAAAACTAACTATAAGTTGTAGTTCATCGTTACATAATTTTTTTAATGATGAATGCTTCATATCAGTTAAAATAGTGCTTATTTTTTTTATATTTTTTTTAGTGATTTGTGGATATTTTTGTAATAATAAATTATTTATTGTTTCATGAAGTTTGAGTGCGTATACTTTATTTCTAATACTGTAACTGTAGGCAGGTATGCGCGTATAATATAAAGCATTTCTTTCGAGTAAATCTTGATGCAAAGGAGATGCTCCTTCTGATAACAATAATTTTAGTATTTTTAAATCATCATTCCAAGAACCATAAGATAATTCTGTTATAGATATTGCATATTGTAATACGGTTATACCTATATAAGAATCTGATATTTTTCCGTTAGGATCTGCTCCGTTTTGTAAACAAAGTATTACTTCTTTTATAGAACTGTTCTTTATAGCTTTTGTCAAATTTTTTTGTTTTTGTTCTTGTATAGCTATTTGTTCTTTAGTAGGTAATTGTTTTTTTGAAAAAAACAAATTAATAAAATATGGCATATGTGTGTAATTGAATAAATATAAGTTTATCTATTAATATGATTAATAATATCGGCTAATGTTTTGTAATCTTGATTTTGCTTGTTAAAAGTATCAACATTAAAAAATAAGTTTTTGGGTGTATTGCTTTTTGTTTTAATCTATGAAAGAATTAAATTTCTTATTTTTGTAAGTTTTTTGTGTTAGTTGTAAATAAAAAACTTTTTCGATATATGATATATAACTAAATATATATTTAGTTAACATAAGAAATAAACCACCATAAAAACATCAGATGTCTGACACAAAAAATATGAGATGTCTGACATAAATTATAGAAAAATTAGCTTGCTAGATTTGTTTTGACTTGCCAATATTGATAGACATGTTATTACAAATAGAGGAAGACTAACGTGAGTGATCGCCAAAATATTTCTGTTAAATCTATAACGACTAAAAAAGATCTAGAGAAGCTAAAACAGCAATTGATTGCAGCTCATCAAGGTTTAGTTGAAAAAGATAGGATTATAGAGGGGTTAAGATTGGACTTAGCTCATGTGGTTGATCAGTTACCTAGATTGCAACAACAAAATAAATGTAATAAAACCTACGGATCTTAAAAAATATATTGTTTTTTAGTACACTTATTTATTTATATTTATATGGGATTTAGGTATTTAAAAAAATAATGAAAGCTGTTTGAGCCCCGCGTTAGCGGGGCGAGTTCGTGAATTATTTTTTTAAATACCTAAATCTCATATTAGCCGAGAGTATGTATTAAAATATAGGTATATTTAGTGATTGTAATTAGAGATTTTAATGCCCTATTGATCCCAACTGCTATCCAAATCATTGTTTTGGCTGGCACCAATGTAGAAATCACCCAAACTAAAGGTGGCTTTGCAACTATCTATGTAAATGGTAATTTAGCACGGGTAGAGCCCAAAGATCTTGATGCCATTGGTTTGAATAGTGAATTGTCAAATTTGGATGAACCTACAAAATCATCTAAAATTGTTACAGGTTCGATTGATGTAGAATTAGTTTGGCAAGCACTTCGAACATGTTATGATCCAGAAATTCCAGTAAATATTGTTGATCTTGGTTTAATATATGGTTGCCAGATTATTGTAAATAAAGTAATTGTTAGTATGACATTAACGGCTCCAATGTGTGGCATGGGGCCGATTTTAGTATCAGATGTTAAAAATAAGTTGCTAGAAGTTGATAATGTTATAGATGTTGATGTGGAAATGGTGTTTGATCCACCTTGGACAGAGGAACGTATGTCTCTGGCTGCTAAGATTGAGTTAGGATTAATATAGATGCGTTTAAAACAAATTAAGTTAGTAGGGTTTAAATCTTTTGTAGATCCAACAGTTTTGCATTTAAATGCTCAATTGATTGGTATTGTAGGACCTAATGGTTGTGGTAAGTCCAATATTATAGACGCAGTACGTTGGGTATTAGGGGAGAGTTCTGCTAAAGATCTACGTGGAGAATCCATGTTAGATGTAATTTTTAATGGTTCTACCTTACGTAAGCCAGTTGGTCGAGCAGCAATAGAGTTATTATTTGATAATTTAGAAGGAAAGTTAAATAGAGAGTATGCCAATTTTACTGAAGTATCTATTCGTCGTGAAATAGATAGAGATAGGCAATCTGAATATTATTTGAATGACAAAAAATGTCGCAAAAGAGATATTACTGATTTATTTGCAGGTACTGGTTTATTACAAAATGGTTATGCAATTATTGGGCAAGGTACTGTAAGTAAAATTATAGAATCTAAACCAGAAGATCTAAGATCCTTTATAGAAGAAGCAGCAGATATTTCTATTTATAAAAAGCGTAGACATGAAACTGAATTACGCATGGGGCATACAGAAGAAAATTTGAATAGATTGCAAGATATTCTTTTGGAACAAACTAGATTGTTAGAAAAATTAGAAAAGCAATCAGCAACTGCTGAAAAATATCAACAATATCAAGCACAAAAACAAGATCTCGAAATAAAATTAATAACTGTAAAAGCTCATCACTTCAATCAAAATTTAATTCATTATAATAAAGAAATTAATCAGATTTCAATAGAGTTAGAAAAGCATTTATCTGAAAAAACTAACATTATATCTCAGTTGGAATTACAAAAAATATCTCACTCAGAGAAATTCGATTATTTTTCTACTGTAAAAGAAGAATATTATAAATTAAGTACTAATATTGCACGTTTAGAGCAAACTTTACAGCACAAAAAAGAACAACAAGCTAAATATAAAGAAGATTTAAGTTTGGTTAATGTAGAACTTTCCAAAATTTCGCAGCAATATGCGGATGATCAACAATTACAAGGATCATTGGATAACGATTTAAAATTAGTTGAACAAACTTATACAGAATTAGCAAGTAAAAAAGATTATGCTGAAAAAAATTATTTAGCGGTTCAAGCCGATATGCAAAATTTACATGCTACATTGAATAAATTACAGCTTAAGTTGCAAGGATCTCAAAATAACACAGAAAAAACCAAATTTTCTATAGAGCAAATTGAAAATCTATCAAAAGAGTTGTGTTTTAGGATAGAAAAATTACAGCAAGAAAATGTCAATTATGATCAAGATGGATTATATACAGAAATTTTGTTGTTAGAAAAACAATTGCGTAACGAGGAAAATGTATTACAAGATAGACATAAAGAATTATTACAAATAGCTGAAACAGCTAAAGAAAAGAAGGGATCTATAAAAAGTTTGTTAGAACATA
This sequence comes from uncultured Francisellaceae bacterium, assembly GCA_903822055.1. Lineage (GTDB taxonomy): Bacteria > Pseudomonadota > Gammaproteobacteria > UBA6186 > Azoamicaceae > UBA6186. The sequence continues at coordinate 13,042 of CAIJNR010000082.1, forward strand.
AGAACAATTTACAGTCTAATATTCATAAAATACAAGGTACTATTGGTTCTGTACAAGCTCTGCAAAAATCTGCATTAGAGATTAATTCTTTAAAATTAGATTGGCTAGTAAAAACTAATATTGTACAAGATTCATTGTTTTTTAATAAATTAGTTATCGAAGATGGTTGGGAAATAGCAGTTGGTGTAGTGTTAAATCAATATTTAGATGCTATTTTATTGTCTGATGGAATAAATAAATTGTCTACAGATGTTTGGAGATCTATAAAAGATTTTAGAGTAGTTTTAATTGAAGAAACAGCACTAAGTGCCGAATGGCAGAATGGTAAATCTGTTACTGATGAAAATGAAAATGTTAAAGTTTCAATTTTATCTAAAATAAAAGAAAATTTTTCTTTTGAGCATTTGTTTAAAAACATTTATATAGCTGATGATTTAGCCTTTGCATTAGAATATAGAAAAAATTTGTTACCACATCAATCTTTTATAACTAAAAATGGTGAACTAATAGGGTTTGATTG
>CAIJNR010000083.1 GCA_903822055.1 uncultured Francisellaceae bacterium
ATGTAACATTTTATATTTGTAATGGGTTTTATATGAAAAGTATTATTATATGTACTGATGTAGATAAAATTTTATTTACACACCAACATGCCGAAATAGACACAGTTGCAAAAAATTGTGAAAAGATTTTCAATGAAATAGACACAAACATGAAACAATTAACTAAAAATACAGAACAATATAATAAATTAATGTTAACCAACAATATGGTTTTAAAAGTAACCAACCAAATTCAACAAAATGATATTGTTATAAGTGAAGGTAGATCAGATAATTTTCATACTGAATATGAAAAAATGATAAAAGTATTAAATAAAATGTCCAGCATTTCTGGATACTTAGAAGACTTGTTGCATACTTTGTTTGTGAGCAATAGCATTATGGATTCAATAGAAGGTCAAGATGACATCAAATGAGATTGTTAGGTATGGAGATAACTTTCGGCGTAGTTATATTAACTATTTATTGCCTTATTAAGGGGCACCTTTTACAATACCGACATGAATTTAAATTTTTTAGAGTTTGAACAACCAATTGCTGAATTAGAAGAAAAGATTAAAGCACTCAGATTAGTTGGTAATGATACAGAAATTAATATTAGCGAAGAAATTGTTCGATTAGAGCAAAAAAGTCGCGATTTAACAGCTCATATCTTTAAAAACCTTTCTAGTTGGCAAATAGTGCAATTAGCAAGGCACCCTAAACGTCCTTATACGTTAGATTATATTCAATACATGATTACAGATTTTCATGAATTACATGGAGATCGTAATTTTGCTGATGATAAAGCCATGGTAGGTGGTATTGGTTTATTAGATAATATTCCGGTAATGATCATTGGCCAGCAAAAAGGGCGTGATACCAAGGAAAAAGTTATACGTAATTTTGGTATGCCACATCCTGAAGGTTACCGTAAGGCTATGCGGCTCATGAAACTTGCTGAAAAGTTTAATTTACCAATTATCACATTAATCGATACTCCAGGTGCATACCCTGGAATAGAAGCTGAAAATCGTGGTCAAAGCGAAGCTATTGCTTACAATCTAAAAGAAATGTCTTCTCTTAGAGTGCCAATTGTTTGTGTAATAATTGGTGAAGGATGTTCTGGCGGTGCATTAGGTATTGGCGTTGGTGATCTTACTTTGATGCTGCAATATTCTTATTATGCGACAATCTCTCCAGAAGGTTGTGCAACGATTTTATGGAAAAGCGCAGAAAAAGCAGCAGAAGCAGCCCATGTTATGGGTATTACTGCTAATCGTTTATTAGAAATAGGTTTAATAGATGAAATTATTCCTGAGCCATTAGGTGGTGCGCATCGTTCTGTTCAAGAAACGGCAATTATATTAAAAAGTAGATTAATTTCACATTTATCAAAATTAGATAAGTGGTCTTTGGATATGTTAGTTGAAAATAGATATTTGCGTTTAATGAAATATGGTCGTTTAGTGTAGTGTTGCCTGTAAAACCTAGTCTTTTAACTAAAGAAAGTTTTTATGAAGCTTGTTTAAACTTAGGTTTAAATCACAATCTAACCTCAACCCTAAATCAAAATCCAAATCTAAATAATCAAAACAATATAAATAATAAAATCCAAAATATTTGGGTTGGTTTTAGTGGGGGCTTAGATTCAAGGGTATTACTAGAATTAAGTTATTTAATATTTTCTAATAACGCCAACTATAAATTACGTGCGGTGCATATTAATCATAGCGTTAATAAAAATGCGGATTTATGGCAAGAACATTGCTATACAGTTTGTAAAAAATTAAACATAGAATTTCAGGCAAATAAAATAATTGTAAGTAATGATCAAATCAGCAAGTTTGGAAGCCTAGAAGCAGCGTTACGTTTTTGTAGAATGGATGCTTGGCAAACATTATTATCATCAGGAGACATTTTATTATTGGCGCATCATTTAAATGATCAAGCAGAAACAGTGTTTTTAAGATTATTAAGAGGAACTGGATTAAAAGGTTTGGCAGCTATACGTCCAGCAACCATGTTTGGTAAAATACAACTTATGCGTCCATTGCTAAATAATTCTCGTCAAGACATTGAAGATTTTGCTCAAAAACATAAATTAGTATACGTGCAAGATGATAGTAATTTAGATCCAAAATTTACTCGTAATTTTTTGCGGCTCGCTGTTTTTCCAAAATTTATTAACAATTGGCCAAAATTTATTAATAATATTGGGCGTACAGTTAAACATTTACAGCAAACAGATTTGTTTGTTGTGCAACAAGCACGTGCAGCATTATTAAATTGTTATGCATATGATAATTATTATGTTAAGTATTTACAAAAAAATAATATTAATAAAAATATTTTGTTAATTAGTCAATTGTTACAATATGATTCATTCTTGCAAACAGAAATTTTGCGGGAATGGATTGTTAATCATGGATTTTATCCACCAGATGAAAATAAATTAAATAAAATTTATACAGAAGTAATTAGTGCGGGTATTGATAGACAACCAAAATTAAATTTACGTCAATATATAATTTGTCGGTATCGTGACAGATTGTATGTTTACCCAGCAAATTATTTTAAACAAAAAAAACCAAGTTTTAAAAATATAATTGGAGATTTAGAGATTTATGTGGGTGACTCTATTTCGGTGGTAGGTTTAGTTCAAGCTAAAAAAATATTTCAAAAGTTTGGAATTCCTCCTTGGCATAGGCATGATTACCAGTTAGTATTTTGGCGTAAAGAATTAATTGCCATTCTTGGTTTATGGTTTAAAAAGGTATAAATATGGCTGATTTCAATAGCAAGTATATTTTTGTAACAGGTGGTGTGGTTTCTTCATTAGGTAAAGGCATTGCTGCTGCATCATTGGGTGCAATTTTAGAATCCAGAGGTTTAAAAGTTACCTTAATAAAGTTTGATCCATATCTAAATGTTGATCCTGGAACTATGAATCCGTTTCAACATGGAGAAGTATTTGTAACCGATGATGGTGCAGAAACAGATTTAGATCTAGGACATTATGAGCGTTTTATTAGCACTAAAATGAGCAAAAAAAATAATGTTACTAGTGGACAAATTTATGAATCGGTGATCATCAAAGAAAGAAAAGGACAATATTTAGGAGCAACAGTTCAAGTTATTCCGCATATTACTGACGAAATCAAACAAAAAATCATTGAAGGCAGCAAAGGATTTGATGTTAGTATTATAGAGATTGGTGGTACAGTTGGGGATATAGAGTCATTACCATTTTTAGAAGCAATTCGTCAAATGCGTATTGAATGTGGTCAATCCAATACTTTATTTATTCATTTAACGTTATTGCCATATATTGCAACCGCAGGTGAAGTTAAAACCAAACCAACTCAACATTCTGTTAAAGAATTGCGATCGATTGGTATTCAACCAGATGTATTATTATGTCGTAGTGTTCATCAATTATCTAAAAATGATCGAGATAAAATTGCGTTATTTACTAATGTTGCTAATAAAGCAGTTATTTCTTGTGTTGATATGCCAAGTATTTTGTCTATTCCGATGGAACTTGCCAAACAAGATTTAGACAAAATAGTTTTAGAAAAATTAAATATTACAGCCCCTATTGCTAATTTATTCGTTTGGCAAGAAATATTTGCTAAACTACAGCTAGCAGAACAGTCTATTAATACAGTCAAGATTGCTATTGTTGGTAAATATGTAAATTTTAGCGATGCATATAAATCATTAAACGAAGCATTGATTCATGCTGGGATCCACAATGTAGTAAAATTAAAAATTATTTACATAGATGCAGAAGAATTAGAGAAAGCTAATTCTGAACAATTAGCTGTTTTAAACACTGTGGATGGTATTGTGGTTCCTGGTGGTTTTGGTAAACGTGGTGTTGAAGGAAAAATTAAGGCGTGTGAATTTGCTAGAATTAATAATGTACCGTTTTTAGGTATTTGTTTGGGATTGCAGGTTGCCGTAGTCGAATTTGCCAGAAATGTTTTAGGCTGGCATGATGCAGATAGCACAGAATTTAATCCAATTGCTGGACATCCAGTAGTTGCATTAGTTACTGAATGGTTAACAGATTCTGGTGTTACAGAGCAACGTAATAATCAAACAAAATTAGGTGGCACCATGCGATTAGGTGCACAAAAAAGTATATTAGCTTTAAATTCTAGGATTAAGGCAATATATAATAAAGAAGAAATTTTTGAAAGACATAGGCATCGATACGAAGTGAATGAAAAATATTTAGAGCAATTGGAACAAGCAGGTTTAGCAATAACTGGTCGTTCTATAGATAATTTAGTTGAAATTATTGAATTTCCTAAAAACAATTGGTTTATTGGGTGCCAGTTTCATCCAGAATTAACTTCCAAGCCAGGAAACGGTCATGTATTATTTAATAGTTTTGTGGCAGCGGCTTTGAAATATAAGAGATAAATTATGAAATTATGTAACTTTGAAATAGGTATAGATCAACCATTATTTTTAATAGCTGGCCCTTGTGTCGTTGAAAGTGAACAATTAGCTATAGATACTGCAGGATTTCTGCAATCTATTACTAAAGAATTAAATATTAATTTTATTTATAAATCATCTTTTGCAAAAGCTAATAGGACTTCTAAAAATGGGTTTACTGGTTTGGGTTTAGATAAAGCTTTAAATATTTTAAGCAAAGTAAAAGAGCAAATTAAAGTACCAATTTTAACTGATGTACATACTGATACTCCGTTAAAAGAAGTTGCAGCGGTTGTAGATATTTTACAAACCCCGGCGCTTTTATGTAGGCAAACAGATTTTATAATGGAAGTTGCACGAACCAATTTGCCAGTAAACATTAAAAAAGGTCAATTTTTAGCACCTTGGGACATGCATAATGTAGTAGAAAAAGCTAAATCTACAGGTAACCATAATATTATGGTGTGTGAACGAGGAGTCAGTTTTGGTTATAATTATTTAGTGTCAGATCTGCGTTCTTTAGTAATTATGCGCGAAACCAATTGCCCAGTAATTTTTGATGCTGGTCATTCGGTACAATTGCCTGGTGGTCTTGGAGATAAATCATCTGGGCAAAGAGAATTTATACCCGTGTTAGCGAGAGCGGCGGTTGCTGTAGGTATTTCTGGGATTTTTATGGAAACTCACCCAAACCCAGAGCAAGCTTTATGTGATGGGCCGAATTCATGGCCATTACATAAAATGCGGGATTTATTAAGATCTTTAAAAGATATAGATCAACTAGTTAAAAGAGATCTAAAACAATTAGTTGGAGAAGATCAATAAAATTGATATTTAGCCGATGTGGTGAAATTGGTATACACGCCGTCTTCAGGTGGCGGTAGAGAAATCTGTGCCGGTTCGAATCCGGCCATCGGCATAAAAAATAATTAGAATAATATAAAGGTGTGTATACGCACAAATGGTTCTTCAAGAATACAAAGTTTCTTTCTAACAGAGAAGAGATATGTATGGTTTTAAGTCGCAGAACGTATAAGGTGGTTGGCTAGATGCTATAATTATTATAGGTACCTATAACAAAATAAGGTAATTATAATAATGCCAACAAGCGTGCCGCAAATAGTTCTATCTACAAATCTAGATGATGATTTTATAAAAAAAGGAACTAAAGCCAAAAAAGGTGGTATGGGTGAAGGTGGCATCTACCGGAAAAAAGATGATAGTCGTGATTACCTGGTAAAAATAACATCATCATATGATCAAACCCAAAAGTTTCGTAGCCATCAAGAAGTACTAGCCTCTAGGTTAGCACTAGCTTGTGGGGCTGCAGTACCAACAATATACGAAATACAAGACTCATCAGATCCACAAAAAGTATACGTAGCATCAGAAGTAATTCAACATAGTACAGATTTTACAGCTGACCAAATACAACAACTACAAGGACCAAATAAACAAAATATTCTTAGTGATTGCGTAATACATGCTTGGCTATGCAACAGAGATCTAGTTAACACTGAAGGAGCTAATTTTATTACTGATCAAGATGGCAGAGTTTATAATGTAGATTTAGGAAATTGTTTATTATCTGGTTTTAGAGGAAAAATCTTTAAACATGTTCAGGAGGATCAATTAAATTTTTTTGATGACGATAATCCTGTTAAATTAATACCTTTTCTAGATACAGACAACCCAGATAAATTTAAATTAAAAACAAAATCTGAAACAAGTGTAGAAGTACGAAACAAGCCTCAGCTACAAAAACTATCTGCCAACAACGAACAAGAAAAAAAATCTTGCTTTTTACAAGGAGTATTAAGAATACAAGCTGTAAGTGATGAACAACTTGAAGCTATTGTTAATAGCTCTGGCGATACACTATCAAATAAAAATATTATTATTGCTGGGCTAAAAAAAAGAAGACAATCTTTAGTTGCACATGCTGAAAAAGTTTATGGACCTAATGCTTTAAAAGAAGAACAAATGGCATTGGATATTCAAAAAATTATGCATCAAGCAAGTATTTTTCCGACATGTCCATTGAATGGAGATGCTAAAGTTTCTTGGCATTCACAATATCAAAATGCATCTAAACCAATAGTTACATATGATAAGACCATTCCATCATCAAATGTTAAATTAGAATATCAAGACGAAGATCAAGCTAACAAGGCTATGGAAGTATATAAACAATTAGGTATTACAAAAATATCTTTAAAAGCAAAGATTATTACTACACAAATATCTCCGTCAGAATTACATGGAATTATTCAAAAAAATATGGTTGCTGATAGATTGCAAGTATTACTAGGAAGTTATGCAATAAATCATACGAGCGACTATAAAACACCATATACCTATGGCGGCAAACCTTTCAATAAAGCAGCTCTTTCTGCTGGTATGCGCCCAATGATTAATTTAGATGCAAACTCTTTGGCCATTACTTTTGATACGGCCAAAATTTCTGTTGCCGATTTCAAACAATTACTATCAGAAACCTATGGATTATCGTCTACAGACTATCAAGCAACATCTGATTCAAATAAAATTATTATTAAAGATCCTAAACAATTTATATATTTAGTATCTACTAAATTAGGAGCAAGAAAAACTGCCGTAATTTCTGAAAATCAAGATGGACAAATTTTAGCAGGACAATTAGATCCTAAGAAAAAAGGTGGAAAACAAGGATTTGCAACTGCCGGTGGCAATTCTGATTTACCTATGAATCCAAAAGCTGCTGCTGCAGGAGAAGGTGGCGATGAATTTGGTTATAAGATAACAGATCCAACTCTGTTAACACCTATTGGCAGCACAGTAGCAGGTAATGTGCAGAATATTTTTTTGGCTTCACCAGGAGCTACTGATGATCAACCACAACCAATTGGCTATAAAGAATTTAAAGATGATAGTATTAAATGGTATTCGTTTGCTGAATTTAGAGACGCCTATAAAAAAACATCTGATGGAAAAGATCCGATAAAATTTGATCGAACCAGCGTAGAATATTATGTAAAATATTATCAAAGAGCAATTCAAAAACAACTACAAGAATTAGGGTTAAACAACTTTATTGTTATTTGTTCTAAAAAACCAGAAACTTTGGGAATGATTTATATTAAACCTAGTATCCCAGCCGGTGCTATAACAACGAATACAATTACTTTGCAAGAACAACAAAAATTAGAAGGTTTATTACAATCTAGTGGTGTAAAGTTTAGTTCTCAAGATCGGACATCTTTGGTAACCAAAAAGACAGCAAAAACATCAGAACAATATATTACCAGAAGAATTGCTAAGATTGACGAAGCTTTAAATCCAGCAATATTTTTAGCAAAATTAAAATCCGCTAATACACCAACTCCGCCTATACCGAGCCAACCAACCCAGCCAACATCAGCAGCACCTAAAAAAGCATTATTATCAGATATAGCCGAAAAATGGGCAACTGCTGATCCGCAACCAGCAGTTGCAGCTGATCCAAAAATAATACAAAAAGTTGATTGGGATACATTCCTTAAAGATCATGATCAATTTACATTTACTAAAATTGCCAGCGAAAACATACTGCATTCTGATTACATTGGTTCTATAACCCATAAAGGTCGCACTGAAGATCCATTAGTAAACATTACTACAGACAAGTTGTATTGCCCATTAGACGATAAGCAGCAACCAAAAGAAGATCAACCGGAAGCCGTTGCTGCTGCGTTACAAGAGTTAGTAAAAAAGCATAGTGTAGACCATACAGATCCATTACAAATAAGGCCTAATAAATACTTTACTGAAGAACATTTATCTAAAATCCTGGAAGTATTAAAGAGCAAAAAAATCCTGGTTATGTTCCAATATAGTCAAGAAGCTTCCACAGAAATTAAAAAACTAATTAACAATTACAATACAGAACAATTTGCTTCTAAGACCAAAAAACCTGATGAACCTACTACAACTACACCAGTGCAACCTGTTACATCGCCTACTAAACGATAACAAAATAAAATAATAGCCTAGTCAAATATAAAATTAATAAATTGATTAAAATTATACTATTATTACAAATGTTTAAATAGATATTACATAATATCAGACATAAAGGAAAAAAATGCTTACGGATCAAAGTATTCTAGTTGAATCAAATGTTGAGAAAAAAGAAGAAGAGACATATTTGGATAGCATACATATACCTACTGATCTTTTACCTAAACCTGTAGTTATAAAGAGTTTAGGACCTATAATGCCAGAAGAATTATCTAAAATTAAAATAGATACCATCATCAATCGTGATTTTACTAATGCTTGTATAGTTAGTATGGTTAATAATGGCCTTGATGGTAAGCATACTATATTATCAAAAGATTGGGTAGAAAAAGGATCGCTAGAAAAATCTAGCCATGTAGTGATTAATAAAAATAAATTAACAATTTAA
>CAIJNR010000084.1 GCA_903822055.1 uncultured Francisellaceae bacterium
AGTTTTTGGAATTTTTATTAAATTTCCCTAGTTATGGGTTGGCGGAAGATACAAGAGATAAGCATGTAAATGGTATAGTAGAGAAAATGGTTAAAGCTGCACAAAGCTGTGGCAGTTCAGCAATGGTGGCACAAGAAAAAGCAGCTCTAGGAGAGCTAGACAAAGAAATTGAAAGAATTAATAAAGAATGCGAAGAAAGCAAATTAAAAACAGGGGTTGCGATTTTAAAAGATAAATTTATTGAAAATTATAAAAATGAATTACGAGACAAATATAACGCCATGATGAAGGGCGAAACATATAAACCAAAAGCATATTACCCACCATTTAATTTAGATGGCCCACCAGGAACAGGTAAAACTAGTGTGGTTAGTGAAATAGCCACCATTTTTAAATTTGGCTATTTCTGTCTTGATATGCAAACCATGAGCGAACAGGATGTAAAGGCAATAGCTGGTTTAGGAACACATTATACTGGAGGTGGAGAAGCGGGTTTAGTAGCACAAGCTAAAAAAATAAACTCTAGTAACTCTGTATTATTTATGTTGGATGAAGCAGAAAAAGCAGATCCTAAAGTAATGAATGCTTTTGCTGGACTTTTAGCGACCGGTAGTTCTACTGGCGAAAAGTATCGTGATAATTATTTTGGTACGGATATACCGGCAATAGGCATTAATTTTGTTTTAAGCACTAATAAGCGTAGTAAGCTTGAGTCTCATATTCAAAGTAGAGTGCCAAAAGTAGATTTTCCAGGATATCCATCTATTGAAGCAAAATTAGAGATAATAAAAACTTGGCTTGCCAAGCAAGATGATCGTGTTAAAGCAGTTTTTACAGAAGATATGCAGCGGTATTTAATAAAATATTATTCATATCAACCAGGAGTTAGAGAGCTTGGTCTTGCATTTACAGCATTAACAACAAAAATTGGTAACAATATGATGGGAAAAACGGCACAGGAGTTTGCTGATCAATTCTTGTCCGGAGAAGCTAATCAACATAAATATGTTGATGATTGTATGCAGGAAGCAAAAATAACAAGATTAACTGAAGAACAACAGTCAATAAGTACGTTAAGTAAAGAATTTGAAAAATTAAAAAAAGATCTAGAAGAACAAATTAAAACGGATCCTACGCAAAAAGATAGTATTGAGCAAGCTAGAGCACAATTAGTATTATGTGGTAGTAAGTTAACAGCTAGTATAGAAGATGTGTTAGATCCGCATTATTTAGCAAAACATAATCTTCAGGATGATTTAGAGTATATCAATTATGCTAATAAATTATTAAATTATGCTTTATATGAAGTATATTTTAATAAAAATCAACAAATTAAAAGTTCCCTTGCTGAAAAAGAATACCTTGCAGATCCGTCCAACAGATTAATAAAATTACAAGTAAAACAAGAAATCCTTAAAGAAGAATTACGTGCTTTAACAGATGTAGAACTTAAAAAATTAGATAAAACTATTAGATCAGATAAACACAGCGAGATAGATGGAGAATTAGTTCGGTCAAGCAATTTAATCAAGCAACAAAAAATACTGGATGTTCGCATAAAATTTATTGAAACTAAGATAAAAGTAGTGGATGCTTTAAGCAGAGGACAAAAAGTAGATGACAGTCTAATACAAGACTTAAGAGCATACCATGCAACCTATACAAAACATTTATCGATGGAGTTGGCAGCACAAAGCAGTACATCACCATCAGAAGAACAACCAAAGAAGATACAAAAACTCGAAAAAAGAATTGGAAACATTCAAAAATTAATAGATGCGGCATTAACAAACAATCTTACTGCTACTAGCTCAGCAACATTGGATAATCAGCATTCTTCATCAATGCTCGGTAGATCAGTAGATGGCTCACTACCAAAAGGAATAGCTACAGAAAGTGGACATAGCGATACTGTAACTGCTTACGGTACAACAGGTGCCCCTGCTGTTAGTGCTGATGGTTCTACATTTACAGTAAATGGCTCGCAAGCAGCACTTACGCCACAAGCAGTATCAGCTATACCGTTGTTGTCTGGGTTAGCATCAACATTTACTCCTATAGGTACCCAAGGAGCTGCACAACTACCTATAATGCCAGGCACTTTACCATTACCACAACCGTACACTGTTCCAGCTGGTTTCGGGATGCCTGGAGGAGCAGCTACATATGCGCCTTCTATGCAGCCGCCAACAGGAACAGCAGGATACTATCCTCCTGTTGGGACGGCGCAACCAATACCAATGGTTTTTAGTGGTGGTTATTCTGGTGCTAGTTATGCAGCAGCTCCACCACCTCAACCAGGTGCTGCTACACTTTCACGAGGTAAAAATTGGTATCCGGTTCAAACAACACAAATGAGAGATGATGTTATTACCTATGGTCGTTTTCACACAGAAGGTATTACGGCAAAGGAACCAGATGTTGTTGGTAATCCTCCACACGTGGAATTGCGTAGCTTTAGTATTCAAAAGTTGCCGCAAACATCAGGATTAATGATGTACTCTAAAGTAAATATGGTTGATCAAGATATGGTTGATCAGATGATTTCTCAACAAATGCAAAGCGGTAACAGATATATTCATATCAATGGACTGTGTAAGGCTGGGCAAACACCAGAGCAGCAAAGAGATGGAGCACAGGCCTATCAAATGTTTCTACATGCTTGCGTGTTGCGTGGGTTAACTGTTAAGTTTGATGAAGTTACCGAAGGTATCGTAAAACATATGCAACCAACATCTACACCTGGTTCCTCAGCACCTGGTTCCTCAAGAAGATAATAAAAACAAAATCCCCCTCTCTTTAATTTCTATTTAAAGAGAGGGGGATTTTTTAAATACTATCTAATATAAATACAATCAAATAATATTTTTTAATTACGATTTATTTAACTTAAAACTTAACTCCAAAATTAATATTAATCTTAGTTTTCCAGTGATCAGCACCATCTAAACCAGGATTGTTACTACCAATGTTAAAGATGTTTAAGTTACCGTTAGCATCTAAATCTTGCCCAATACCAAACATGTTTTTAGCAGTAATTACATCAGCTATTACATATAAAGGACCAGTTTCAAATTTTGCACCAATAATGTTCATTCTGGTTTTTCTAAGAGTTCTTTTACCACTTAATTGGCTGTAATCATCGTATACGGTAATATTTTCTATTTTACCCCAATTAACTGGTATCTTATAAGCAATCCCTGCAGTATAGATATTAGCTTTAGATGGTATGGTGTAGACGTAACCATCTTTACCCATTTGCATAGCGCCATCAGCTGCACCAACTCCAGTACCATTATTAGGTGAATAGCCATATGGTAAAAATTGTAGTTGTATTTGCCATCTATCTACATGCGCATTAACATGGATTGCTCCAGCTACGTTTGTGCCTCTATGCATAGATACAGTATTATAAGTATTTCCAACTTTACCAGATAGGCCAACCTCTACTTTAGCATGATCATTTATATGATGCATACGTACTACTCTAGCTACCAATTGAGTGCTATCTTCGTTATTTTGATTAAGGTTTGGGGTAGATGTTGTTCCAGTTGATGAACTGGAGTTCGGTGTTCCTGTTGTAAGCTTTGGGGTTGCTGCAAAAGCATTATTACCACTTACTATGTTATTTTTACCAAGCTGTAGTTGGAAACCCCATGGGCATTCGTTATATATCATTTTAATACCAGTGTCGTAATTATCACCGAAACCAGAATAAAAAGCTATATTTTTCCACCAGCTAAAGCTATCAGAAATACCAAATGGCACCATTGTATTACCAATTTGTCCAATAACATTGTTTTTAAATTTATGTCCAACATAGGTTTCTAAAAAATGATAATAATTTGAATTATTACCATTGTACCATAGGTGTTCTACTTTATAATCTAACCCATGAGCTTCTCCTGTTAAATTAAGGAGAAATTTATTGAATTTCCAGTCACCATATTTTCTAGCGTGTTTAGTACTGTTGGCACCAGTATCATCAAATGTATAGTTAAAACCAGCTTTTCCACCAATTTTAGGAGCACCAATAGTGTTATGGTGTTTAACTGGGGTAGTAGCTGCCGCTGTATGAGCTGGAGCTGAGTGATGTGGGTGGTGGTTTGCCAAGCAGCTAATAGGTAGCGTTGCTAATCCTAAAATTGCTAGGTACATTGTTTGATTCATATTCCTTGAATTTAGCATTAAGTGTTTTTTCAAAATCATCGCGCATCCCTGTCCATATGTTATTGTTGAAAAAGATCTTTGCTAGTATTTTAGTAGAGCATATTAAATATTACAAATAATTGAATGGTGAGAGGTGGGGGTACTTCAGGGCAAACGCATTTAAATGTAAAATAAAGGGTTGGCTTTATAGAATCATATTAATATAGTAGCTTATAATTAAAATGATTATATAGTATTTCTCGGAAAGAGATGAGTGCTTGGTTCCGCTTGTCTAACACCATCAGTTACTATTGGTTGACCAGCATCAATTGTTATATTCATGTCAAGTGTCCTAAAAGAGCTAATGAGTGGTTGTGTGATATCTGCCTTTAATAGACTTATTAATTCGGTGTAACCATTGCTTAGTATAACTTGTTGATGTTTTGGATTTCGCACATATTCCCTTAATGGTGCTACGTCAGCTCCTTTTTCCATTAATATTTTTATTACCTGAACATGATTATTCATTATATCGAAGTCTGCTACTCCTGCAAAAGAATCTATTAGATTGATATACGTGCAACCAATATAAGGCTGTAATATATATGTTCCTAGATTAGTTGAAAAAGAATTTTCTAATACGTCAAAAGGAGTAATCAGGTTATTAATCGTATCATTAAGGATCTCAATCAGCTTTGAAGGGTTAATTTTGTTGATCCGTTCAATCATTATATTTACCATTTCTGGCTTCCAGTATATAACTGATAATTTTAATAAAGAAGGCAATAGATTAGACAGGATCCTAGAATGGTTAGCATCATCATAAAATTTATTCCATATCGTTTCAAATATTTCTTTGTCAGCAAAAATAGCTGGATACAAAATGCAATTACATATAGTGTTATACGTTACAAAATGTTGGCTATTCAAATTGATAGGAAAAACCTCACTAAAATTATCAATTTTATGTAAAAACTGTACAACACATTCTTTATCACTATATAAAACAGCATAGTATATAGGCAAGCGTTGTCTGGCATCTTTAATACTAAAAGCAGTCGTATCTGTTAAATTTAACAGTATATCAATTATTTCATTTGATTCACTAATGGCGGCACAATGTAAAGCCGTATACTTTTGTATACCAAATTTTTTATTACCATTTAACATAGGGTTTTGTTGTAAAATACTTTCTACTAATTTTTTTTCTTTATTAAATGCGGCCAGCCACAATAAATATTCTTGAGATCCATAGTTAACATCATCTACTGAAAACCATTTTAATTCATTTATTTGCTTATTATCTTCTTCAATTTTGCTTTCACAGTAAAAGACAATTGTAGTAAATCCTATGTGATTGTTTAATTCCTGGATGTCTTCATCAGGCAATACTTGTTGAAATGCAGAGAATATTTCTTTGGTAAAATTATTTAAGTCCTGTTCTTGTTGAATATTATATCCTTCCAACATCGAAGCAATAGATGTGTTTGCATCTACAAATCTCCACTTTTTATCAAGGTGATTATAATTCAGTAAAACAACATGATCAATGTTAGAAAGCAGAAAGAAGATATTTTTATTATCTCGACAATTAAAAATATAATCGTTGTTGGTGATCGTTTGTAATAAAGATCTTAAATACAATCTAATTGTTTCTACAGAATATATCCACGAAAAACCAGGTGTTCTACTAATATGCAATGAGTCCAGTGTTACTGGTTTAACAACTTCAAACACATAAGGAATGCCACTGATCCCTGGCACCGATGGGTACGGCTCTTCTTTAAGTAACCTAGTAAACATATGAGGGTTCATATAAAGATGTATAGTTTGTAAAAAAGTTAAAAAGTAATTTTTATGTTCCTGGAATTCACCATCATCTTCCTCACTATCATTTGCTTCATCTTCTTCATCGCTACTTTCTTCAGAATCACTTACGTAAAATAAAATTTTGTTTAAAAAAGTCTCAAAACTACCAGCTAAAATACTTTGCATAGCTATCCCTGCAAAACCTAAACAAACTCCTGTTTTTTGGTTTAGTTCTGCATTGGTGTACTTCAATAATTTACTTGCCAATATATAGAAAGCTTGGTGGAATGTGATATTTTGAATACTGCTAATATCGTTTTGCTGTTCTGCTGTCATTACGAGTGTTTCCATACATTTTAAAACCTTACTAATTATATTATATACCTGGTTCTATATATAAATAGTCTAGTACCAGAAAAGAAGATTAGCGCCTTAGCACTTGAGGTGCTTTATTTTGCATTTAGATGTGTTTGGCGTGAGAAATATTTAGATCGCTTGCAATGTGCTTAGATAATTTTTATTATCTATTACTAATTAATTATATTAAGTATGATCATATGATAAATATTACTTTGCCAGACAATAGTGTCAAAAAATTTACTTCACCAGTTTCTGTAGCTGAGATCGCTGGCAATATAGGTGCTGGGTTAGCAAAATCAGCACTAGCTGGTATCGTTAATAACCAGCTAGTGGATACTTCACATATGGTTGCTAATGATGCGAATGTTATTATCATAACTAGCAAAGATCAACAAGGATTGGAAGTTATTAGGCATTCTTGTGCACATTTGTTAGCTCAAGCTATTAAACAGCTATATCCAACCGCTCAGATCACTATTGGTCCAGTTATAGATAATGGATTTTATTACGATATTTCTTATTCAGATAGATTAACTAATGATGATCTTGTTATTCTAGAAAAACGTATGCATGAACTTGCTCAGCAAAACATTCCAATCTCTAGACAATTATTGGATAGAGACGAGGCTATAAAAGTTTTTAATAATTTAGGTGAAGCTTATAAAGTTAAAATTATCCAAGAAATAGATCGTAATCAGCAATTGTCTTGTTATAGTCAAGGTGAGTTTATGGATTTATGTAGAGGACCACATGTGCCATCTACTAGTCATATTAAATTTTTTAAACTTATGCATTTAGCCGGTGCTTATTGGCGTGGTGATTCTAAAAATGAGATGCTACAACGTATTTATGGTACTGCCTGGTGTACCCAAAAAGATCTTGATGATTATCTATATAAACTAAGCGAAGCCGACAAACGTGATCACCGTAAATTAGGTAAAAAATATGATTTATTTCATATGCAAGAAGAAGCCCAAGGAAGGGTATTTTGGCATCCAAAGGGTTGGACAATTTTCCAAATTATAGAAAATTATATAAGAAATAAAATTAAACAAGACTATCAAGAAGTACGTACTCCACAACTTATGGATCGTAGTTTATGGGAAAAATCTGGGCATTGGGAAACATTTAAAGAAAACATGTTTGTCATCGAAACAGATGAATATAATTACGCAATTAAGCCAATGAGTTGCCCAGGGCATATACAAATTTATAACCAAGGGCTGAAAAGTTATCGTGATTTACCACTTAGGTTATCAGAGTTTGGTTGTTGCCATAGGTGTGAGCCGTCTGGTGCATTGCACGGTATTATGAGAGTAAGAAGTTTTACTCAAGATGATGGCCATATATTTTGTACACCGAATCAAATGAATGCAGAAGTAAATAAATTTATAAATTTATTATTTGAAGTTTATAAAGATTTTGGTTTTTCCAATATAATAATTAAGCTTGCAACTCGTCCCGAAAAACGGGTAGGTAGTGATGAAAGCTGGGATAAAGCTGAGGCAGCTTTAAGGCTTGCACTACAAGAACAAAATTTATCTTACCAATCCAGCCCTGGAGAAGGGGCGTTTTATGGACCAAAATTAGAATTTTCTTTATCAGATTGTTTAGATAGAGTGTGGCAGTGCGGTACTTTACAGGTAGATTTTTCTATGCCAGAAAGACTTGAAGCACAGTATGTAGATGAGCACGGTAATAGACAACATCCAGTTATGCTACATAGAGCAGTTTTAGGCACCATAGAAAGATTTATGGGTATTTTATTAGAAAATACTGCGGGTAATTTGCCAGTTTGGTTGGCTCCAATCCAAGTTGTGGTTATTAATATAACTGACGCACAGCAAAAAACAGTCCAAAATATTACTCAGGAATTACTAAAATTAGGCTATAGAGCAATCGAAGACTTGAGAAATGAAAAAATAGGGTTTAAAATTCGCGAACATGCAATGCAAAGGATCCCTTTTATGCTAATTGTTGGTAACAAAGAGGTAGAAGGAAATTTGGTAACTGTACGTACTAGAGATGGTGCAGATCTTGGTAGTATGCAATTAGTAGAATTTATTAATCATTTGCAGGATAATATTAATTTATTGGGGAGGAAAAGTTATTAAGTCAAATAAAGAAGTTAGAAATCGGGTTAATGAGCAGATTAGGGTACCAGAAGTTAGGGTAATCAATCAGGACGGTAAACAACTAGGGGTGCTAAGCATACGAGAAGCCCAACAAGTTGCAGAAGAAGCTAGTTTAGATTTGGTAGAGATCCAGCCAAATGTTAATCCGCCAGTTGTTAGGGTTATGGATTATGGTAAATTTTTATTTAAACAAAGCAAAGATCGAGCCGTAGCTAAAAAGAAACAGAAAAAAGTTAAGATCAAAGAGATCAAGTTTAGAGTTAGTACGGATGATAATGATTACAGCATAAAATTACAGAATATTAAAAAATTTTTAGCTGAAGGTGATAAAGTTAAAGTTACGGTATGGTTTAAGGGTAGAGAAATATCTCACCATGAATTAGGATTGGAGCTTTTAGTAAGAGTTAGAGATGATTTAGTGGATGCTGGTAAGATTGAACAATTTCCAGATAGATTAGAAGGTAAGCAAATGATAATGGTGGTTACACCTAAAAAATAACCTCACCCATCCCTATCCATACATGGGGAGAGGGGGAATTTGTAGAAATAGTGGAATTAGCCTCACCCCAGCCCTCTCCAGCAGAAGGGCTGGAGAGGGGGAATTTGTAGAAATAGTGGATTAGCCTCACCCCAGCCCTCTCCAGCAGAGGGGCTGGAGAGGGGGAATTTGTAGAAATAGTAGATTAGCATGGGAGTAATATAATGCCGAAAATTAAAACCCATAAGGGTGCAAAAAAGAGACTTAAAAAAACTGCTTCTGGCGGTTATAAACATAAGAGAGCAAATGTTAGCCATATTCTCACTAAAAAAAGCGCTAAAAGAAAGCAAAGATTGGCTGGATTAGGTGCAGTTAAGCTTTGCGATAAAGCTAGAATAGATCAAATGTTGCCTGGTAGTTAATAGCAACGACTTTTAAATATTTGTTAAAAATAATGGAGCGGAAGAATGACTAGAGTAAAACGTGGCGTAATGGCTAGAAAAAAGCATAAAAAAGTTTTAAAAGAAGCTAAGGGCTATTATGGCGCTAGAAGCCGTGTGTTTAGGGTAGCTAAACAAGCAGTCATTAAAGCAGCTCAATATGCTTACATTGGTAGAAAACAACGTAAGAGACAATTTAGAAGTTTATGGATCACACGTATTAATGCAGCAGCCAGAATTTATGGGCTATCCTACAGTACTTTAATCAATGGATTAAAAAGAGCTAATGTGCAAGTAGATAGAAAAATTTTAGCAGATCTAGCTATTTTTGATAGTGTTGCATTTAGTCAATTGGCAGAAACAGCTAAATCACATTGCGTACATTAATTGTGATCCGTTAGGAACATGCAAAAACAAGCTGAGCAAACAATCCAAGAAGCATTAATAGCTATTGAAAAAGTAACTAGCGAGTCACAATTAGAAGCATTACGGGTAGATTTTTTAGGTAAAAAAGGTAAACTTACTGAGCTTTTAAAAAAGCTTGGCGGTTTACCTTCCAATCACAGAGCACAATTTGGTGAGTTACTAAATAGTGGCAAAAATCAAATTCAGCAAAAAATAGCGTTACATAAACAATTATTATTAAATGCAGCTTTGTCTCTTAGGTTAGAAAAAGAGAGTACCGATATTAGTTTGCCACAAGTTGGTATAGAGCTTGGCAGTCTACATCCAATTACTCAGACTTTAGCAACAGCTGCTAGATTATTTGAGCAATTAGGTTTTGATATTGTAGAAGGCCCAGAAGTTGAAGATGAGTATTATAATTTCGAAGCTTTAAATATACCATTCCATCACCCAGCCAGGGCTATGCATGATACTTTTTATTTTCCTGATGGCAAATTACTTAGAACCCATACTTCTACTGTTCAAATTAGAACTATGCAAAATATTAAACCACCTCATAGGTTAATAACGATGGGCAAAGTTTATCGTTGCGACTCAGATCTAACGCATACTCCTATGTTTCATCAAATAGAAGGATTGTTAGTAGATTCTGGAGTTAATTTTGGACATTTAATTGGAATTTTGACAGAGTTTTTACGTTCGTTTTTTGATAAAAAAGATCTAGAAGTTAGATTTCGTCCTTCATATTTTCCATTTACTGAACCATCTGCAGAAGTTGATATGCAGTGCGTTAATTGTAATGCCAAAGGTTGTAAAGTATGTAAGCATACTGGTTGGTTAGAGATCTTAGGTTGTGGTATGGTTCATCCAGAAGTTTTAAAAAATTGTAATATAGATAGCGAGGTATATACTGGTTGGGCGTTTGGGTTAGGAGCTGATCGTTTAACAATGTTACGCTATGGGATTAACGATTTAAGGTTAATGTTTGAAAATGACCTGCGTTTTTTAGAACAATTTTAATTTCAATCCAGCAAAGCTGGGTGGTTAGGGGTGGGTGTGAAATTTTCTGTTAAATATTTATCACAGTTTGTAGATAGGCTGCCAATAGATGTTTCTTTGATTAGTGCGCAACTCATTAATTTAGGCATAGAATTAGAACACATTATAACCGATCCATTTGATAATAATATTTTAGAAGTGTCAGTAGCTCCGAATCGTGCTGATTTATTGAGTATTGTGGGGATCGCTAGAGAATTGGCTTTAATTAATAATACCAATTTAAAACTTCCAGATCTTAAAAATAATATTATTGTTGATGTTGATGCTATAAAAAATTTACCAGAAATTCATGTAAATATTCTAGCGTCAGCGGCTTGTCCAAAATATTCAATTAGGGTAATACGTAATATTAATACTAATGCGACAACCCCAAATTGGATGGCAGAAGTTTTAAATAATGCTGGTATTAGTTTAATTTCACCTATAGTTGATATAACTAATTATGTAATGTTTGAGTTAGGGCAGCCATTGCACGCCTTTGATTTAAATAAAATTAGCAATAATGCTGATAATAATAAAGAAATTATTGTTAGAAATGCATTAAATGCTGAAGAATTAATTTTATTAAATAAAAATAAAATTAATTTAAGAGCGGAAGATTTAGTTATTGCAGATTATAAAAAACCGCTAGCAATTGCTGGGATTATGGGTGGATTAGATTCTAGTATTACCGCAGATACTAAAGATATTATATTAGAGTGTGCATATTTTGAACCGATTGCTATTCGTATGACCTCAGCTAAGCACAATATAACGAGTGATTCTGCTCAGCGGTTTACCAGAAATATTGATCCTAATTTGCAAGATTTAGCTATGTTACGTGTTAGTAATTTACTAAAAGAAATAGTAGGTGGTGAATTTAGTGCTGTAACGACTATTGTCAATAAGCAACATTTACCAATTCTTGCCACAATTAATTTAAATAAAGATAAAATTAAACAAGTTTTAGGAATTTATCCTGCAGAACAAAAAATTCTTGATATCTTGCAAAGCCTAGGAATGACTACTGTAAAAACTTATAGCGGCTGGAAAGTTGAGGTTCCTTCGTGGCGGCAAGATCTTAAAATTCAAGAGGATTTAATAGAAGAGATCGCTAGATTTATAGGGTATAACAATATTGAACCTCAATTCATGAATTTACCTTTGAAATTTAAAAACCAATCTAACAAATTGAATTTTAGTAAAGAATTACAATATAAGAATTGTTTAGCAAATAGAGGGTATAGAGAAGCAATTAATTATAGTTTTATTGATGCGGATCTGGCTAATAAATTTTATCCAAACCATAAGTTGTATGAACTAAAAAATCCAATTTCTAAAAACATGAATGTGATGAGAGCTGGTTTATGGCCTGGTTTAGTTGCGTCTTTAATCCACAATCAAAATCGTCAGCAAACAAGAGTACGTTTATTTGAATTGGGTACAGTATTTTTCTTGAATACAAAAACAGATGTTATTGAAGAACATAAAAAAATTGCAGGTATTATAAGTGGAAAATTTTTAGAAGAAAATTGGCAAAATTTAAATAAAAATGTAGATTTTTTTACGATCAAAAGTGACGTTGTGGCACTTATAGAGCTTGGTTTTAATA
Source organism: uncultured Francisellaceae bacterium (assembly GCA_903822055.1). Lineage (GTDB taxonomy): Bacteria > Pseudomonadota > Gammaproteobacteria > UBA6186 > Azoamicaceae > UBA6186. Next base: position 12,427 of record CAIJNR010000084.1, read on the forward strand.
AAGTTGAAGTGGATGTTCAATTTGTACCAGCAAAACATTCAGCTTTGCAGCCAGCAAATGCTGCCATAATCAATATAAATAATATTGAGGTGGGGGTTGTTGGTGCATTACACCCACAATTGTTGGAGCATTTATCAATAACAGAGCCAGCATTTTTATTTGAATTAGATTTAGCTTCCATTAGTAACATGCAATTACCACAATTTGTAGATATTTCTAAATTTCCTGCAATTCGTAGAGATTTTTCTATTGTTGTAGATGTTTTTGTTAGTTGTGGCGAGATCAAAAAAGTTATACAAAGTAGTTGTAGTGAATTATTGAAAAAAATAATTTTCTTTGATTTATATAGCGGTAATAAATTACTCGATCATAAAAAAAATATAGCTTTTGGAGTAGTTTTACAACATCCAAACCGTACTTTGGTAGAGCAGGAAATCAATGATCTTGTAGCTAATATTATAACTAATTTAGAGCGAGTTGGTGCTCATTTAAGGACGTAAGTATGGTTCAATTTAAAACATTAACAAAATTAGCAATAAGCGATTCTATAGCAGAGCGATGTGGTTTAAAAAAAAATCAAGCATCGCAGATCGTAAATTCACTGTTTGCAGAAATAAGTGGTTCATTAGAAAATTTTTTAGATGTTAAATTGAGCAAATTTGGCAATTTAAAAATAAAACATAAAAAAGAACGTTCTGGACGCAATCCTAAAACTCTTGAAGAGACAATTATTTCCGAACGTTCAGTGGTTGTTTTTAAAAGTAATAAAACATTAAATCGTATAATTAATAAAAACATAGCGATTTATGAATAATATAAAGGAAAGATTTTAATGAATAAAGCAAAAAGTCGATATAAATTAATTTTTATTTCTATATTCATGTGTATCTTAGGATCATTATTTTATCATTATGAATATTACTTAAGGGTAGTGCCAGGTGTTATTCGTCCTGAACTTAAATTAGCTTATAACATTAGTGAAGCAGGATTTGGATTTTTAGTTGGTTTATATTATTGGGCTTATGTACCTTTACAATTGATAGTTGGTTTAACTATGGATGTTTTAGGGCCACGTAAAGCATTAACTATAGCATGTTTTATTAGTGCCATTGGTACTTATTTTTTTGCTGGAACCGATAATTTATTAATTGCACAAATTGGTAGATTTTTAGTAGGTTTTGGGGCAGCTTTTGCTTATGTTGGGGTGTTAAAATTAGCCAACATTTGGTTGCCAAGGAGATTTTTTGCTCTTATGGCTGGGTTTTGTTCTACTTTAGGGATGTTGGGTGCTATTGGCGGACAAATAGTACTTGGTAAATTTGTAGCAACAGTTGGTTGGCGATCAACTCTTTATTATTCAGTATTTGTTGGCGTTGTTTTTAGCTTAATTTTATGGATCTTTATTAGAGACGAAAATAAGACTACTGCTAGTTCACCGATTACAAATTTACAAATATCTGCCAAATTAAATATATTATGGTTAGAGTTACAAGAAATCATGAAGTTAAAAGATCTATGGTTAAATGGCGCTATAGGATGTTTAACGTTTGCTGGTTTATCGGTGTTTGCGGATACTTGGGCAATATCTTTTTTAGAAGCGGTTGGTATAGAAAAAGATTCGGCTACATTTTCTTCTTCTATGGTATATGTAGGGTTTGGGATCGGTGGACCAATTTGGGGAATATTATCTGATTTTGTAGCTAGTCGTAAAATTCCTTTAATGTTTGGTTCGATCATTTCTGCAGTATTAATTTCTATAATTTTATATATTCCAATGTCAATTATGTGGATGAATGTTTGTCTATTTTTATTTGGTTTGTTTGTTAGTGCAGAAATTTTAGTTTTTGCAGCAATTAATGATTTATGTCATAAAGAAATAAGTGCAACAGCTGTTGGTTTTGTTAATATGTTAATAATGGTAGGTGGTTTATATTTACAACCAAAGGTTGGGTTAATTTTAGATTATTTAAGTTACCCTAACGAATTAATCAAATTTAAAATAGCTTTGATAATTTTACCTGTTGGTTTAATTGTTTCTGCAATTTTAAGCATGTTTTTAAAAAATGGTATTAAACATGTGCATGATTAGTCAAACAGCCAAAAAGCAATATTTAATTTTTTACTCGAGCCCTATTAGAATGACTGTCTCTTTAATTAGATATTAAAAGCTCTTGTTTTTCCTTTAACATCTAATTTATGTGATTGTTCGTTATCTTCATGTGATTTTTCTTTATCATCATTCGCATAATATTGCCAAGTTTGTCTTTGTTGTAATTTAGAATTAAAATTAACTAATAATTCTGAATCGCTAGCACTAACAGCAGGCCTTCTAGGAGTATGATCCCCTAACAAATCCATAGTACTACTAGAGGAAGCTTGACTGTCCATATGACAACAAGCACTCATATTTACAAAAATTTTATTTAACGTAAAAATTATTTTCTTTAAATCAACCGGTTTTATAATTATTTCTCGCATACCAACAGATAAACATCTTCTTTCATCTTCTATAGTTCCATTAGCAGTACATGCTACTATTGGTATATCAAGTCGCTTTTTATTTATTATAATCTCTGCAGCATCTAAACCATGCATTATTGGCATTTCTAAATCCATAAAAATAATATCATATTTTTTTCTATCAACCATCGTAACAGCATCTACAGCGTCTTGACCATTATTAACTATAACTATTTGACAACCTAATTTAGTTAAAAGAGTTTCCATAATTTTTTGATTCACTTCTTGATCTTCTGCCACCAAAACACATAAATTTTTAGCTATTATTGCTTCCATAGATTCTGTAGAAGATAAATTTAAATTACCAAGCCCTAGCCCTGTTGTTAAATGCCCTATATTGTCAAAAAAAGTTTGTTCTTTATGTTGTTCCATTGCAACTTTTTGATGAGCTAATGACGAATATAAATGTTTTTCTTTTAAATTTGTTCTAAACCATACAACAGATCCTGCGCCTAATGAACTAGTAACTCCTAATTGATGTTCAATAATATTATGTTTATTAAGTTGATTTAATAGTATTAGGCTTGTATAAAGACCAAGACCAAGACCAAGACCAAGATTAGATTCTTCTGATCTATTATCAATTTTGCTTTCTGATAGATAATATGGTAAAAAAAGACGTTTTACTTGCCCGGCTCCCATGCCAATCCCTATGTCTTGTACGGCAAAATGAAATAGCACTAAATCATCTGCAATTCTCTTTTCTTTTCTTATAATTAACTTAATAAAATTTTCTTGATCTAAAGAACTATTGTTACTAAATTTAACAGCATTAGATACCAAATTAGCTAAAATTACAGTTAATATTTGAAAATCTCCTTCAAACATACAACTTCGATCAACATTACAATTACAGATCAGTTGAAGGTTTTTAGCTATAGCTTGTGACTTAAACTGACTAAACACTACATTAACAAGTTGACTGAACGTAAATGCTTCTTTAGATCTTTCTTCAAATTGTTTTACAGCTACTAATTTTTGCAGTTTTAAAATACCATCTAAAACCTTTTCAATTTTTTTGCTAAACAAAATACATTTTTTTATTGATTCTTTTTGTTCTGTTGGTAAATTTAAATTTTCCAATTCATATAAAGCATACAAAACAGCTTGTAACGGATCGCGAATTTCATGGGAAACATAAGAAAAAACAGCTTGTTGTTGGTGTGTTAATGTACCAGTAATACAAGCTTTGTCTGTTAATCCAGTGTTGTCTTGTTCAGTTCTCAATTTTAATTCTTCATTATTTAATAAAAACCTAATATTTTTATGTAAATTTTTTTTATAAATATAACATATCGCTACTGCTAAACTACTGTTTACTATACCGCTCACCAAAACATCACACAAAATATCTACCGCATCTATTTTATGGTCTCTCACATGGTTTAGAATTAATGCTCCAACTGTTATTCCTAATATAGGTATAATTGTAATAGCAACCAACAAGAAATATATTTTATGAGCATCTAACAAATTGTATTTTAATGTTGAACCAAACGAGCTTAAAGAATTTTTCCTATGAAGAACACTAGTCAATGATTTATAAAAATCATTTGCTAGCAATGCATTATTAGCGTCTAAATTTTGTATATTTAATGTACTAGAACTACTATTTACGTTATGTGCTTTCCCTTGTTCTGAAACATTATTAATGGTGGGAATGTTAACATCTGAATTGTGCATATAATGCCCCACGGTAATTATAAATTTAACTTAAATTATATTGTAATTATAGCTTGACACCATTAAACCATGTTTAAAAATTAATTCTCATCTTAATATATTAATGCTGCTTAATAGGGTCTATATGGCTATTAGTTTTAAGAGTGGTCATTTTTCAGGCATGTGTTTAAAAGATTTACTTACGATGCAAACATGGAGAGCAAAGTCGGAGACGCAGTTCAAGTTTGCGGAGCCCTGGTATGGATTCATTGTTAAGCTTTGAAGTCCGTAGCCAGGTATGATGAAATTTGTGATAAGCACTTTAGTACGTGCTGGACGCAGGGCGTGCTGAGGCCTGAAATAAAGCTGTCGCACTCTTGGCGAAGATGTTTTGGACAGGGATGTTCAAAATATTACTGAGGCGGTGCGACACAATCAATGGAACATTTTAATTTTGGTTTGACATGCATTGATAAAGGTGTTG
>CAIJNR010000085.1 GCA_903822055.1 uncultured Francisellaceae bacterium
ATAAGATTAATTTTAAAAATTGTTTACTTGTTATAGGTAGGTGTATTGAAAAGTTAATTATACCTATTGAAGAAAAGTTAAAAGATCTGATATATCAAATATTGATTAGTATTTCTGATGTTAGGCAAAAAATAAGAATAGTACGTCATTAGCTCAGACAATCTATGAAATCTTGTAGTAAATGGAGATCTCATAGTGTGTATAAATCAACAAGAAAGGTAGCTTAACCGAATGCCATTGGTAATAGAAGAAGGCTTTAGGTTTATAACACTTTCTCCAAACATTTCTTTACATTTATTTGTCATTGGATCGTCTGGCTCTCCAACTAATTCATAAATCCATTCACTACCAGAAAAATGTGGTAAAACGATTAATCTACCAATTTCACCTAAACTATTATGACGAAAAATATAGGAATATTTATTGTTATCAAGTATTTTTTGGGTACAAGATATTTCTGGTGGTAATGAAAATTTCTTTTTAATTTAAAGTCTTGCATTTAATATAAATTTTTTTTATCATAAATTTATTAACAAATACCGACACGAATACTAATCTGGCTGTGTAGGCGTAAGATCTAGTATTTTATTTAAATTTTAAATAATTTGAAGGAGGCTACTATGAAAAAATTCACTGATGCATTAAGCGGGATAAAAAATATATTTTGTCAGCAGCAGAACAGCGTGGAATGTACAAGTACAGAATGTGTCAAGTTCGAGGGTGCAGCTCGTCGCACTTGTGGACGCACGGGCCCCGCCGCAGAGAATTCAGGTGGGGAGATACATTACAATCAATGGAAGAAATGAAGCTAAGACCCATGGGGTCGTAGCGAGCTGACGCAGCCCGCAGTCTGCCATCACCAACTAAATGGTGATGTCTGAAAGTCAGTGTGGGAGCCCCATTGGAGTGCAGCGACTTTGGGGCAGATGCGACAGAGTAGGTTATCGAGTTTTGTGAGCTGAAATAGGGCGATTAACTCGATATTTCAGTTATGGTGGCTTGTCTCTAACATAAAAAGAAGCTGGACAGGAGAGTTTCCATACATGTGGCAAATCTTCCATCACATACAAACCTACTTTCAGGTAGTGCTCCCGTTGTTCGAGGATACCGTCGTATCCGCTTCAATAAATCAGATTGTAAAGATTTTCAGAGTCCTCAACGAAATTAAAAGGTTTTCAAAATACTCATCGGTGGGTGTATCTTCATTAATTTTATAGAAATCTGGTAATGCCCTAATATCCTCTGGGCTTGAGAGTTTTGAGCCGTTCATTTGTACAATCATAAAACGGGGTTCTAGGCGCAAAACACCATATTTTCCGATTTAATAACTATTTCCTGATATTTTCAGTAAAAATCAATGGGAATTTATCTAAAAATAGGGCTGCTGTTAGTTTTAAAACCGAATAGCCGATGCGTTTTTATATGATTTCTTATCATTTTTTGCTAGGAAATTTTTTTAGTCGAGAACTTAAATCCTTTAAAGACATATGAACATGCTCACAAAAATGATCTATTATTTGATGAGGATTATCTTCAGCAAACTTGTCATGCAATAATTAGAGAGCAAGGCTTCTATTCCGCGTAAAAATATTTCTTGATTGCGCAAACTAATAGGTAATTCATTAATACTCTTAGATAAACTTACCGATAATTCTTTTTCTACATAATTAGCCGCATGCAAGATGCATGCGTATATTCGGTATGAAACATTTAAGTTTCTGACCTTAATGAAATTCGCTCTCCTTCTTCTCTATCGTTGACACGGTTTATAAATAACCAACGCAAAGTACGGATTTAGAAAGAGTCGGTCTTACCTAATTATTCATTATTTAATTGATTCTCCAGCAACTTTTAAACTTTTTTAAAAACTACTACTACATACTTAAAAAAAACATATTTTTAAATCTTAAGCAGCGATTGTTTCATAATTTAATTCATAATTTTTATTATTTTTTAATATTGCCCAAATTGTTCTAACAGTTTTGTTTGCTAATGCTACAGCAGCAATATTATTACCCCTACGTTCTTTTATAGCATTGATCCACTTGCTTTTACGATCTTCTTTGTTAACAGCAGCTCGCACAGCAGATTTGGCTCCCTGGATCAGTAAAGTACGTACGTAAACATTGCCTCTTTTACTAATACCTAATAGTTTTTGTTTGTTACCACTAGAATATTGTTTAGGTACTAAACCTAAAAAAGCCGATAAATGCCTACCATTTTTAAAAAGATTTATATCTCCAATACAAGTCATTAAAGCTGTTGCTATTAGCACGCCTACACCTTCTATTTTAGCAATTTTTTGGCAATCTTTACTTTGTTTAAATATTGATTCTATTAATCTATTATATTCTTCAATTTTTTTTGTTTTTAAAATAATTTGTTCATATAGATCTTGAACAAATTGTTTAGCTAAAACGCTTAATTCTATTTCTGTGTCTTCAAGTATCATGGGTATAGTTTTAATGATTTTATGTATTCCTTGAGGTATTGTTAAACCATATTCCATTAATAGCCCTCTAACTTGGTTAGCCATAGCTGTTTTTTCTTGAATTAATAAACTTCTTATTCTATGTAATGATTGTAAATCTTGTTGTTCTATTGTTTTTGGGCTAACAAATCGCATGCTCGGTCTAGAAGCTGCTTCACAAATAGCCTCAGAATCATTGCGATCGTTTTTATTGGTTTTAACAAATGGCTTAACAAATTTAGGACTAATTATTTTAACATTATGTCCAAGGTTGATAAATTTTCTTGCCCAAAAATTAGCTCCTCCACAGGCTTCCATGACAATTGTACAAACAGGCAAGTTAGTTATAAATTCCATTAATTTGTTTCTTGTTAGCTTCTTCCTTAGCAAAACATTTCCATTAACATCAACTCCATGTAATTGAAAATTGATCTTTGCAATATCTATTGCTAATAGATTAATATTATTCATGGGACGTCTCCTTTTTAAAATTTAAATAGAACGTTATTTTTCTATTTTGGCTCTTTAGAAGCCGAATTTATAGTGGGGCGTTCCATTTCATTGTTGACAGTAAAGTGTATATTTTTGTATCGTAGAAATACAATATTTATATGATGTAAATTAAGGTATAATTCATTTTAAAATTAAAAAAATGGTTTTTAGAGGTGAATGGCTTTATAGCAGAACTGCTGGGTTTTTAATACAAAGATAGGTAAATATAGTTATGATAAAGAATAAGCATATTATAGTAGACGAAATTAAGGATGTACTTACTAAACTCCATGAACTTCAGGCAGATGAAGATCTTTTGTCTGGATACAGAAGAAGAGATTTTCTTAATAAACAAATGTATTATGCTAAAGATGATTATGAAGAAATGTCAGAGGAGCAATTAATAGAATATTTAACACATAAAAAGTTTGTTTTTAATAAAAAATTACAAAATAACAGCGATCCAGCAAGAAAACCAAATTACTGTCGTCCACCCCTCTAAGAACGGAGCAAACGCTTACAATACAAACATGGAGGGCAAGTCGGGAGGACGCGACCCAAGTTTGCAGATCTCTCGGTAGGCTTGAGTGGGTAGCATGAAAAGTCGTAAAGCCGTTGTGGTAAATGATGCATTAGCATCATTGGACGCAAGACAAGACGTGCCGAGACCTGAATTTAACCTGTCGCGCTTGCGAGGTATGCTTTGGACGGCGGGATGTTCAAAATATTCTCCGAAGCTGCGCGACACAATCGCAGTAATATTGTAAACAAATTAAATGTAATGCACAAACTATTGCGTGAGAATAAAATTCATCCCTAGTAGTACTATTGCATCTTTCAACACTACCATTATATTTAGGCGATTTGGGAGGTAAAACGAATAATGATATACCTTTTTCTTCGCATAATTGTTCAAAATCTTTCATAAACTCTGAACCACCATCTACTTGAATAGAAAGAATTTTGAATGGGAAAGCATCTATAATCTTTTGAAGAAATTTAGCTGCAGTTGAACTCGTAGCATTAGAATACGCATTAGGTACCATTATTTTGCTAACAGGGCAAATCGCTTTAAAATGTTTTATAGTTACACTGTTACAGTAAACAGTCATATGATCTAATTGTACCATTTCTCCAGGTTTCTTACTTTTCATGCCATACTTCCATCTTTTAGCATGATTATTAAATTTTCTTTTCCTAATAGAAGTCTTTTTCCCTGTAACAAATGCTACCGAATTAACCTTATTTTTAGATATTAGTTCACTAATTATTCTTCCAACTGTAGCTATTGGAACAGATAAATTAAAATTCCTATTCAATACTGCATGAATTTTAGTTTTACCTCAACAAAGGTTATCTTTACGTAAATTTAATACTTTTAAGTATATATCCTTGCTCCAGGTTCTTTGCCTGGTACTGATGGGCTTTTTACTTTTTTCTAACAGTCCTTTAATTCCATATTGCTTATAGCATCTTTGCCATCTAAAAAAAGTAGTTCTAGAAATTGTGATTGTCTCTAATGCTATAGACTATGAACATCCATTTGCTCTTAATTTTTCATATAAAATTATTTTATCTCTTCTTTGCTTAGCAAGGTCAGAAATTACGGTTTCATCTACTTTCCAACTACGGTATGATTTCAACCGCAGAGACTTAATCTGCATAAGGTCTCCTATTCTGGTTGTTTCAAAATCTACAAAGAATATTAGAGGCCTTATCTATTTAAGGCAATTAGGCTTAACTGCAAACCCCATTTCGACTTCAAAACAAGTTTTGGGTCGACTTTTACAAAAATATTAATTATAAAAAGTCAAATAAATTTCTTAGTCTCACATGTATATGATCCTACACATAGAATACGTAGTAATTCGTAATTTAAACAAAAAACACAAATTTATAGTAATTACTATAACATGCCATCCTTTAAAAAGTGGGGTTGTTTCCCATAATTGCCTATTAAATCTATCTGAATTTCTCTAAACAAATCCATTTACTTTGTCTGTTTACTGTGTAAATCTTTACAAAATTGTAATATTTGTTTTCTAAATTCTTTGTTGCTTTTTTCATATAAAAATAAGAGTTCTCCCAACATGTTATCTTCCGCATAGAAATAAGTAACTGAAACTGATAATACTTTTGCAATCCTTTTTAAAGTTAGAAAATCAGGGATGTGCTTCCCTGTTTCATACTGGTTCATACGAGCACTAGCTGAAAACTCATCCATGCCGGCAATTATGCCTAATTTTTTCTGAGATATGCCAGCAATTAATCGCGCTTCTTTTAAACGAATAGAAATCGGATTTTCAATAGTCAATCTTTTATACCACACAATCAACAAATGTTAGCTAAGAGAATCTTAGTTTTTTTGTTGACGCGATACTCAAGAATCCTTAGTATTGTTAGATTCTTAGTATAAAACTAACATAGTCCCAAAATATATTGAGTTGTATGCTGACAATACGAATTGGAGAACATGTAATAGATACCTTATTTTTTACTGCTTCTTCTGAAGTAGATGAAATATGTTTACCTATAAAAAAGTTAGGCATTACTATTTTCAATTATCTTAAAAACTTTAATGATGGCACTCAAATTAATTTTTCTAACAATAAGGTATGGATTGAGGATTATTATAAACTTGAATTATATAGAAGTAGCTTATTTGAACATCACCCACATAATTATGAAACAGGGATTTTTTTATGGCCTTACAATATAAATAATATTCAATTTATAAAGCATGGAGAAACCCAATTTAATAGTGGCAATGGAATAACGCTAATAGAAAAACAATCCGATGGTTGTGAGTTTTTTTCTTTTTCAGGAAACATTAATGATAGGTGGCTAATTAATTTTTATATTAATAACTTATCTGTTTTAAAAAAATTTACACTTTATTTTAAGCATGTTTTTAATAATACTTTGAAACAAGTTGAACAAAACAAAATTATACTTCCAAGATTATGGGATCAACTGATATTTGAAGAGCAGAATATACTATCTTCAATGCAAGATCATATATCAGAATTACAAAAAATTGTTAATCAAGGTTCGCCATGGAATATAGCTGAGATCTTATCTAATCGAGAAATGGGAGTTGTTAAACAACTAATGCTTGGTAAAACTGCTAAAGAAATTGGAGAATTTTTAGGGATATCTTATAGAACAGTTGAAAAACACTTGGAAAATA
>CAIJNR010000086.1 GCA_903822055.1 uncultured Francisellaceae bacterium
ATTATTTATTTATTTTATTATGATCTTTATTAATGGATTAGAGCTACAATCTTTCATTTTAAAGAAGTTCAACAACTTGAGGATGATCAAATATGGTTTGTAAATGGCCACTGAATGGATATCTTGTAAACTTACTAAATCAGAAGTGTTTATTCCATAAATGATACTATATCAACAATATCTACCAATATTATTATTATTTTTAATAAGTATTTTATTTGCGTGCTCACCATTAATTTGCAATGTATTAATAAATTTTATTATTAACAGAAAAAATCCTAATAAAAAAATTATAGAATTAAGTAAAAACAACCAATTGTCAGCATATGAATGTGGTTTTGAACCATTTTCTGATGCTAGGTTTAAAGTTCCAGTTAAATTTGCATTGGTTGCAATTTTATTTATTATTTTTGATTTAGAAATAGTTTTTTTATTTCCTTGGGCAGTCGTTTTTTCTAAATTAGCCATAGAAGCCAAGTTGGCTATGGGGTTTTTTTTGTTGGTTTTAATAGTAGGGTTTATTTATGAATGGAAAAAAGGTGCATTAGAATGGGAATAATTGGTGATCCAACTGATACCACAAGTACAACTCATAGTGGTTTTATTATTACCAATGTAGATCAATTAATTAATTGGGCTAGAAGTGGCTCGTTATGGCCAATGACTTTTGGTTTAGCATGTTGTGCAATAGAAATGATGCATGCTGGTGCATCTAGATATGATTTAGATCGCTTTGGGGTTATGTTTCGTCCAAGTCCTAGGCAGGCAGATGTAATGATTGTAGCTGGCACATTAACTAATAAAATGGCTCCTGTTTTACGTAGAGTATACGATCAAATGGCTTTTCCTAAATGGGTAATTTCTATGGGATCTTGTGCTAATGGTGGCGGTTATTATTATTACTCTTACTCGGTCGTTAGAGGATGTGACAGAATTATTCCAGTTGATGTTTATGTTCCAGGATGTCCACCAACTGCAGAGGCTTTAATCTATGGTATTATGCAGCTGCAAAATAAAATCAAACGCTCTAACAATATATACTTATGATTTGTATTTATGATTGAACAAAAAATAACCAAAAAATTTTCACATACCAACATTCATTGTCACCCTAATGTAAAGTTTAATCAGGAATTTACTATAGAAATACTAGATACAGAAGATTTATTAATTTTACTACAGTATTTAAAAGAAGAACCAGGAATTCATTGTGAACAGTTGATTGATTTATGTGCAGTAGATTATTTGCATTATGGTTTGTCGGAGTGGGGCACAAAAACAGCGACAAGTGGCGGATTTAGTCGTGCAGTTCAAAATAATACTAAGGAATTTACAGAACAAGCTGATACAAATCGATTTGCTATAGTATATAATTTGTTGTCTTTGTCTAATAACCAACGTATTAGAGTAAAGTGTTTTTTGAATAATTCAAATTTAAATGTACCATCATGTATAGCTATTTGGCCATCTGCTAATTGGTATGAGAGGGAAGCATTTGATTTGTTTGGAATTAATTTTACTAATCATCCAAATTTGCGCCGCATTCTTAATGATGATGATTTTCAAGGTTATCCATTTAGAAAAGATTTTCCATTAGTTGGTAATTTAGAGGTTCGATTTGATGCTAAATTACAAAAAGTAATTTATGAACCAGTAAATATTGAACAACGTATTTTAGTTCCAAAAGTTATACGTCAAGAAAAAAACAGTGAAACCAAATGAGTGATACTAAAACCAGCATTATAAATTTTGGACCGCAGCACCCAGCAGCTCATGGTGTGCTACGTTTAATTTTAGAATTAGATGGAGAAACAGTGATTAGTGCTCACCCTCATATTGGTTTTTTGCATCGAGCAACTGAAAAATTAGTAGAAACAAAACCATATAACCAAAACATAGGTTACATGGATCGCTTAGATTATATTTCTATGATGTGCAATGAACACGCCTATGTATTAGCCATAGAAAAGCTTTTAGCAATTAACCCACCAATTCGTGCTCAATACATTAGAGTAATGTTTGATGAATTAACTAGAATTTTAAACCACTTATTATGGTTAGGTACCCATTCGTTAGATCTAGGCGCTATGAGCATGTTTTTATATTGTTTTAGAGAACGAGAAGATATTTTAGATTGTTATGAAGCTGTATCTGGTAGTCGCATGCACGCTAATTATTATCGTCCTGGTGGGGTAAGTCGTGATTTACCAAATAAAATGCCTAAATATCAGTCATCAAAATGGCATAACAACAAACAAACATCTCAATTAAATCATAATCGAGAAGGAACATTATTAGATTTTATTTGGGATTTTACTGAACGGTTTCCTAGCAAGATAGACGAATATGAAACTTTGTTAACAGATAATCGTATTTGGAAACAACGTACTGTAAATATAGGAGTTGTTTCACCTGAGCGTGCTATTGCATTAGGGTTTACGGGTCCCATGTTACGTGGTTCTGGAGTTGCTTGGGATTTGCGGAAAAAACAACCTTACGAGGTATATGATCAATTAAAATTTAAAGTTGCACTTGGTAAAAACGGTGATAGTTATGATCGTTATTTAGTGCGAATTTCCGAAATGCGAGAGGCTAATAATATTATTCGGCAAACAGTCGTTTGGTTAAAAAATCACTTAGGTCCAGTTATGTTGGATAATCATAAAATTACTCCACCAAAGCGTGAAGAATTAAAATCAGGTATGGAGTCTTTAATTCATCATTTTAAATTGTTTTCTGAAGGATATTGTTTACCAAAAGGAGAATGTTATGCGGCTGTTGAACATCCGAAAGGAGAATTTGGAGTATATTTAATTTCTGATGGTGCTAACAAACCATATCGCTTGAAAATTAGGGCAGCTGGATTTGCACATTTGTCAGCAATGAATGAGATGACTAAAGGACATTTGTTGGCTGATGCTGTTACTATATTAGGAACTCAAGATATAGTATTTGGAGAGGTAGATCGTTAATGGATAATATAAATTTATCAGCAGAGATGATTTCTGAAATAGAGGAATGGATTTTAAAATTTCCTGCAAAACAGAAAAGATCAGCGGTTATTGCAGCTTTAACAATAGTGCAACGGCATAATAATGGATGGTTAAGTCAAGGATTATTAGATGCAGTTGCTGTTTATTTAGAATTACCAACAATTGCTGTATACGAGGTTGCAACTTTTTATAGTATGTTTGAATTACAGCCAGTTGGTAAATATAAAATTTGTGTTTGTACTAATTTGTCTTGTATGTTGTGTGGTTGCAAAGAAGTAGTGGCTCATTTAAAAAACAAGTTGGATGTAGATTTTGGGGAAGTAACTAAAGACGGCAAATTTAGTTTAAAAGAAGTTGAGTGTATAGCAGCTTGTGATAAAGCACCAGTTATAGAAGTCAATGGTAAACAATTTAAAAATGTAACCACTCAATCAGTGGATGAAATTTTAGTGAGTTTAAAATGACGTCTAGTTATGATTATAAAATTTGGAAAAAAGTTTTAGCAAAAGATCTAAACTTAAAAAACATTATCAATCAACTATCCATTTCTAATTTACGTTCCAGAGGCGGAGCCAATTTTATTTCTGGCTTAACTGTTATTAATCGTGATGACAACCAACAAAAATATATAATATGTAATGCTGACGAGGGAGAACCTGGTACTTTTAAAGATCGTGATATTATGTTGTATCAAACTCAACAATTATTAGAAGGTATAGCAATTGCTGGATTTATTATAGGAGCAACAGTTGGATATATTTATGTTAGAGGGGAGTTTTTAGAACCATTTGCTAAAATAGAACAAGCTTTGAAGGATGCCTACAATAAAGGATTTTTAGGCAAGGATCTCTTAAATTCTAATTTTGATTTTGATTTATACGTTGTGCATGGGGCTGGTAGTTATATTTGTGGAGAAGCAAGTGCCATGCTGGAATCAATAGAAGGTAAAAAAGGTTTTCCTAGAGTTAAACCACCATGGCCAGCTACTTATGGATTATATGGTTTTCCAACTGCGGTAGTTAATGTTGAAACTTTAGCAAGCATCCCAAGCATTTTAGAGCATGGCGGCGAGTGGTACTTAAAATTAAGTAAATCAGCAACAGGTGGAACTAAAACTTTTAGTGTGTCTGGCCATGTAAATAAACCTGGTAACTATTCTGTTCCATTAGGAACAAAATTTACTGATTTATTAGCTATGGCAGGCGGAATGAAAAATGGTAAAAAATTAAAGGCCGTTTTACCAGGTGGCTTGTCCTCCCAGGTTTTGCCAGCAGGTTTAATTATGCATTTAGACTTAGATTACGATCTTTTAACAACAGCTGGTTCAACATTAGGATCTGGTGGAGTGATAATTATGGATGAAACCACTTGTATGGTGTCCATGTTAACCAGAATTGCAAAATTTTATATGGATGAATCTTGTGGTCAATGTTCACCATGTAGAGAAGGTACTGGATGGATGTATAGAATAATTAATAGAATTTTTCATGGAAAAGGTACACCAAAAGATCTCGACATTTTAGATAATGTTGCAAACAATATTTCTGGTAAAAGTATTTGTGGACTAGGTGATATGGCAGCAGCATCAGTTAAAAGTTTTATAAAACATTTTCGTAATGAAATAGCTAACAAAATTAAATTTGGATCTAAAATTTATGATCAAGATTAAAATAAATGATCAAACAGTTACAGTAAAACCAGGGACTAGCATTATAGAAGTTGCAGATAGTTTATCTATTCCTATTCCGAGATTTTGTTATCATGAACAATTATCTGTTGCTGCAAATTGTAGAATGTGTTTAGTAGAAATCGCCAATGTACCAAAATTATTACCAGCTTGCTCAACTTATGTTGCAGAAGGCATGCAAATTTTTACGGCATCTGAAAAAACTATAGCTGGACAAAAAAGTATCATGGAATTATTACTGGTTAATCATCCATTAGATTGTCCAATTTGTGATCAAGCAGGAGAGTGTGAATTACAAGATTTATCTTTACAGTTCGGCAAAGATGCATCAAGGTATAAAGAAGCTAAACGAACAATTGTTGATCAGAATTTAGGGCCATTAATAGCTACTAATATGACGCGTTGTATACATTGTACTAGATGTGTACGTTTTGGTGATGAGATTGCTGGTAAGCGTGAATTGGGTGCAGTTCATCGTGGTGAATGTATGAAAATCACTACATTTGATTCCAATCCTATAAATTCAGAAGTCTCTGGTAATATTATTGATTTATGTCCAGTTGGGGCATTAACCTCCAAGCCATATATGTTTAGCGCAAGGGCTTGGGAATTACAGCAAAAATCTGGAATTAGTACTCATGATTGTATTGGTTCTAATATTTTTTATCATATTAATAATGGCCAAATTAAAAGAGCAGTTCCTTGTGGTAATATAGAGATTAATAATATTTGGTTGTCAGATAGGGATAGATTTGGTTTTTTAGGTGTTAATACTCAAGATCGTTTAAAATATCCATTATTAAAAAATGACAACAAATGGTGTGTTGTTACTTGGCCAGAAGCCTTATCTTTTATTAACAATAAATTATCCAAAATTATTAAACAATACGGTGCTAACCAAATTGGTGGACTTATTTCACCAAATGCTACTTTAGAAGAATGTTTTTTATTTCAAAAATTATTTAGAGATTTAGGAAGTAATAATGTTGATCATAGATTGCGTCAATTAGATTTTCGTGCGCAAGATATGGCTCCTTTATACCCAAACTTAGGTTTAAAAACTATTGCAGAACTTGCAACTCAAAATTTTATTTTATTAATTGGTTCGCATATCAATAAAGAGCAGCCAATTGCTGGTATTAACATAAGAGCTGCAACAGTTGCTGGTTCTTTGGTAGTTGTTATAAATCCAGCTGATTTTACTTTTAATTTTGATGTTTATTATAAATATATTACTCCATATGCCGATTTAGTGACTCCTCTTTTGCAAATTGCCAAAGCAGTAAGCAGTCTCACGAACAATCAATTGCCGATTGGTTCTGAGAACTTACTGAAAAATATAAAATATACCGAATCAGATCTAGATATTGCTAAAAAAATATTATCGACAGAACCTGGTAAATCTTCGATTATTTTAGGACTCTTAGCTATTAGTCATCCAGAATATTCTAGAATTGTAGCTATTAGTAATTTGATTTGTTTGCTATCCAGTGCCAAATTTGGTTGTTTTTCGGATGGAGCAAATAGTGCTGGAGCTTGGCTTTCGGGTTGTGTTACACGTTCAATGCAATCTTTAAATGCGAGGGAAATGCTTCAAAATCCATTAAAAGCCTATGTTTTATTAGGAATAGAACCAGAATTAGATTCTGTATGCGGAATAGATGCTCAAAACACTTTATTACAATCAGAATTTGTCGTGTCTATTACAGCATTTGAAAGTGATTTGTTACTTAAATATTCAGATGTTTTATTACCAATGACTGTACCACAAGAATCTGGCGGCACTTATATTAATATCACTGGTTGTTGGCAACAATTTGAACCAGTAGCTATTCCTCCAGCCGAAAGTCAAACCGCGGTTAAAATTTTAATGGCATTAGCTAAAGATTTTGGTTGGGATTTTGCTAATTTAAATATAGGATCACTAGTTAAGCAAGCAGCTTCCAGTACAATGCATAATACTTCTTGGCAATGGTGGTGTCCGCAACTTGAAAATTATTCAGCTGATTCAGCTAGTGCTTTTGTACGTGTTGCACCAATATCTTTATATGCAACTGATCCAATAATTAGACGATCTAAGAATTTACAAGAAACAAATGATGCCGCAATTGAAGTGTTAATTAATCCAAAAGCTGCTTCATTTCTAGATTTTAAAAATGGTGATATTATTAAAATTATTTCTGTGGATAATTTAGATAATATAATTCAATTGCCAATAACAATTAGCAATAAGGTTCCAGAAGGCTGTGTGTTAATCAATCAGGTTAACACAACAACTCTCGTTAGCTTACCGTACAGTAAATTAATGTTAGAAAAAATCATAGTAGAGAAAGTGCATGCTTAATGTGGCTGATATTTTTATCAAAATTATTATTTTGCTTATTGCATTAACAATAATGATTATTTTTTATACGTTATGGGAAAGACGATTTATTGGTTTTATTCAAGATAGACTTGGACCAAATAGAGTAGGACCATATGGATTATTACAACCAATCGCTGATGTAATAAAATTATTACTTAAGTCTATGATTATTCCAAACAAAGCAAATAAATTTTTATTTATCTTAGGTCCAATTGTTACAGTTGTTGCAGCATTATCTGCATGGGCAGTAATTCCAGTTAATCAGCAATTTGTTTTATCAAACCTTAATGTGGGATTGTTGTATTTATTAGCAATGACTTCTATTGGAGTAAATGCTGTTATTATTGCTGGTTGGGCATCTAATTCTAAGTATGCACTGTTAGGTTCTATTCGAGCTGCAGCCCAGATGATTTCTTATTCTATTCCAATGAGTTTAGCAATAGTTGGGGTTTTAATGAAATCAAATAGTATGAATTTAACAAATATTGTAAATGCTCAACAAGGTGGAGCATCTCATTGGTTTTGTATTTCATTATTACCTTTGTTATTTATATATTGGGTTTGTTCTATGGCCGAAACAAATCGGTTACCATTTGATGTTGCAGAAGGAGAATCAGAATTGGTAGCTGGTTTTCATGTGGAATATTCTGGTATGGGTTTTGCATTATTTTTCTTGGCTGAATATAGCAATATGATTTTAACTTCTGTGCTAACCGTGATAATGTTTTTTGGTGGTTGGTTATCACCATTTAATACATGTTTATTATGGGTTCCTGGTGCTTGTTGGTTATTTATTAAAACTTTCATTTTCATGACATTGTTTTTATGGTTAAGGGCTACATTACCAAGATATAGATATGATCAAATTATGTGTTTATGTTGGAAAATTTTTATTCCAATTACTTTATTGTGGATTTTTGTAGAAGCTGTTTGGCTTCATATGACTATAGGTGTTATATGATTAAAAAATTTTTAAAGTTTTTAAAATATTTAATCAGATTTTTTAAGAAAATTGGATTAATAGATATTTTAAATGGCTTAATACTAACAGGTAAACATGTGTTTTCTACCAAGGTTACTGTGTTATATCCAGAAGAAAACACTCCAAAATCATCGAGATTTCGTGGGCTGCATGCGTTGCGTCGTTACCAAAATGGTGAAGAACGTTGCATTGGTTGTAAGTTGTGCGAAGCAGTCTGTCCGGCATTAGCAATAACTATAGATTCTACGGTGAGTGATGATGGCACACGTCGTGCCAGCAAATATGAAATTGATTTGTTTAAATGTGTGTATTGTGGTTTATGTGAAGAAGCATGTCCAGTCGATGCTATTGTGCAAACTAATATTACCGATTATCACTTTTCCAATCGTGGTGAACAAATTTTAACTAAAGAAAAACTATTAGCAATTGGCGAGCAGTATGAACCACAAATCATAGAAAATAGGATTAGTAATGCAGCTTTTCGTTAACAGCAACTCTATATTTTATATAGCAAATATTTTTTTATTGTTGCTGGCAATATTTGGATCAATTTTAGTGATTAGATTTAAAAATCCTGTATATGTAGTATTTAGTTTAATTTTAACTTTTTTAGCAACTGCAATTTGTTGGATTATATTAAATGCTGAATTTTTAGCCTTTACTTTGATTTTATTATATGTTGGTGCAGTGATGGTGTTGTTCTTGTTTGTTATTATGATGTTAGATCTAAAACCACAGTATAATGATATTAAAGATTTAATTGACAGAAAAAACCATTTTTTAGCTAAACAATTATGCAAATCATTACCAATAGCAATTGGTTTAGTTGCGATTTTTATTTACATAGCTAAAGATTACAGTTTTTTAGTAACTACGAGTGGTGCAGATAATAACCTGTATTTATTAGGACAGGCATTATTTACTGATTATATGCTGCTGTTTTGTGCGGCAGGATTGTTATTGTTAGCATCAATAGTGGCGGTGGTTTATTTAAGTCATACTGACAAAATCAATAGAAAATTGCAATCTATTGACAAACAAACTGTTGCTAATAAGCGTGACAGGTTAGAGATGAAAGAAGTATTATAGGGAATTATCATGAAATTTAAAAAAGCATTCCGTGCTATAGGGAAATTCTTCGGGGCATGCGCGGCTAAAGTTGCACCAGCTAACCCATGGATTGGAGCTTTGTTGGGTGTTATATCATTAACAATGCAATTAGCAGAAGAAGACAAAAAACGTAAAAGTGTAATTAATGCTAACAAAGAGATATTTCCAATCAAGTGGAGAGAAAATTATGAGTTTAACGCATATCCGCCTAAACCAAATATCTGACGATAATGACAATGTTTCTTATAAAGTAGAATCAACTGATTTTACTAATGATAATACGTGGTGTGAATTAGGTATACTGCATATATCAAAGACCATGAAAAAATATCAATTTATAGAATCTCAACTGGCTAAAGAAAACAAATTAATTCCACCTGAATTATATGGGTTTACTTCTTCGGAAAAACAACAGCTTTTATGCGGTAAGTATTCAAATTATGGATGGGGAGCGTGGTCTATGTGTATACATCATTGGGCAACTACTTTAATAAAAAATAGTAATTATCCTGATCAGTACCCAATATAAAGCGGTTTTTTTAATAAAAATAATATTGGTTATAAAATGGGTTTCATGTTAAGGCGATATTTTAGCTATAAATATGGAGAAGATACTATTTATTTAATATCGAAAATCCGTATAATCTATGAATCTAAATGGAATTATATAATTATTGTAAGGAGTTAATTAATGTTCAATATATGTTGTAGTAATTGTTTGCGTAACTTAATTTTAGTAAGTTTTATATTATTTTTGCAAGCATGTGGATCTGGTAAAACTTTGGTGCTTGAACCACCTAAAATAACATCAGCTGTTCAAGGTATCCATATAGCTAGAGATAATTCTACTACGAAAATTCCTCTGGAATATCAACAAAGATTTGAAAACAAACTTCAAGAAAAATTATATAAAAAGCATGTTTTTGATAAAGGGAATGATTTAACAATTAGTTATCGTTTTATTCAATTAGATCAAGGAAATAAATTGGCTCGTTGGTTTACGGGTGGAATTGGGAATGCAGGCGAAGGTTCATTAACTGTTGAAAGTAAATTTATTAATAAAGAAGGCAAAGAAATCGGAAAAATTCATACGGAAGGCAAAATTGGTTCCGGATTTCTTGGTGGTAGTTTCGATAATGCAATTGATCAATCTGCAGAAAAATTAGCTGAGTATATTATAAATAACTGTAAAGGTGTATAACAATCTCATTACGTAAAATATCGATTTATTTAGGAAAGCCATGAATTTGTCTATATACTTAATATTTAGTGCAACTATGTTTTGTATCGCAATTTTAGGGATTTTATTAAACCGTAAAAATTTAATTTTATTGTTTATATATACAGAATTGATGTTATTGGCAGTCAACACGAATTTTGTGGCTTATTCTAAGTTATGGAATGATATTAATGGACAAGTGTTTGTATTTTTCATTTTAACTATATCAGCAGCTGAAACAGCACTTGGTTTGGCTATTTTGATTAAATTATTCAAAACAAGCACATCGCTTAACATTGCAGACATCGCAAAGCTGAGGAATTAATGCCAAATTTAAATTGTTTATGTATAGCATTGTTGTTATTTCCATTGGGTGGATCTATTGTTACTGGTCTTGGTTGCAAATATTTAATTAACACAATAACTACTATAATTAATATATTTTGCATAACAATATCTGTATTAATCGCTATATATTTTTTATGGGGATTTTTTATTGCTGATTTTCAAACCCTTAATAGCACTTGGTATGTTTGGGGAATATCAGGAGATGTTAATTTTAAATTTGGGTTTTTACTAGATCAATTAACTGTAATTATGTTGGCGGTTGTGTCTGTTATATCTTTAATTATCCAAGTGTATAGCATAAAGTTTATGCAAAATGATTTAGGTTATGCTAGATTTTTTAGCTATATTTCTTTTTTTAGTTTTTCAATGTTGCTATTAGTTATTGCTAATAATTTTTTTCAATTGTTTTTTGGTTGGGAATTAGTCGGATTATCGTCTTATTTATTAATAAATTTTTGGTTTAAAAAAGAATTAGCGAATTTGGCAGCTTTTAAAGCTTTTGTAATAAATAGAATAGGTGATTTTGGATTGTTACTTGGTATTGCTGGAATATTGAAATGGTATGGTAGTTTAGACTATCTTGTTGTTTTTCAACATTTACCACCATCAGCTCAAGTGCTTAATATGATCTGCGGTTTATTATTTATAGGAGCAATGGCTAAATCTGCCCAAATTCCTTTACATGTGTGGTTGCCAGATGCAATGGAAGGACCAACACCAGTTTCTGCGTTGATTCATGCGGCTACTATGGTAACAGCAGGTGTTTTTATGCTTGCTAGAATGTCACCGATCTTTGAACACAGTGAGTATTGTTTAAATGCCATACTCTTTGTTGGCACACTAACAGCGTTTTTTATGGGAATTTTAGCAATAATATCCAACGATATGAAACGTATTATTGCTTATTCAACTATTTCACAACTAGGTATTATGATGGCAGCTGTTGGAGCTTCAGCTTATGCAGCTAGTATATTTCACTTAATGAATCATGCTTTTTTTAAAGCGTTATTATTTTTAGGGGTGGGTTCAGTAATTTTAACTATTAATTCAACTGAAAACATTCATGAATTACCAGCAGGGTTAAAAAAACATTTGCCGGCAACTTATTGGTGTATGCTTATTGCAAGTTTGGCAATAAGTGGTTTTCCGGGGTTTTCTGGGTTTTTTTCTAAAGATTTAATTTTAGAAGCGGTGCTTGGATCTGATTTACCGTTTGCTAATCATGCCTATTATTTATTGTTAATTTGTTCAGCAATAACAGCTTTTTATAGTTTTAGATTGTTGTTTTTAATGTTTCATAAACAAGAAGTTAGCCTGGAAAAATCTGTTTACCAAAAACCATCAAAAATAATCTCTGGTTCAATAATTATTTTGGCTGTTTTTTCGGTAATAATGGGTGGGTTGTTAATGAAATCTGTAATAAACAATAAATTATTTGGTGCTAGCATTTTTGTTTTGCCTGAGCATGACTTCATCACGGATTTCTATGAAGAAAAATTTTCTGGAACATTGTTAATGTTTTTACAAGGGTTTGTAAGCCAGCAAGGGTTGTGTACTTTTTGTGGGATCATTAGTGCTTTTATATTGTATGTTAAAAAACCATCTTTGCCTGATTTGATTGTTATAAAAATAAAAAATAATTTTTTATTTTTATTTAAATTGTTGCAACATCAGTATTTTTTTGAGGAGCTAAATAAATTTATTATTATGGTTTTTCAAGGTTTGTCGAAAATATTTTCTAAAATTGTTGATCCATTGTTAATCGATAAAATTTTGGTAGGTGGAGCGTCGATTGTTGTGGTTAATTTTTCTAAAGCTATTCAAAAACTACATACTGGATATTTATACAATTATATATTTTTCATGTTAAGTGGAGTGTTAGCAATATTATTATGGTTAATTTTGACAATATCTTAAGTATCATAATTTGGTTACCTATTATAGCTGGGTTATTAATTTTATTAATCAACAATAAATATTCAACTAAATTAGCTGTATTAGTTGGGGTTGTTGGTTTTGCTTTAAGTTTATTGTTGTTACAAAAATTTGATATTTTAAAACATGGTTGGCAATTTGTTGAACACTATAAATGGTTACCAGAGCTTGGTATTTGTTATTCGTTGGGAGTGGATGGGTTTTCTGTATTATTTATTGCATTATCTTGTTTTGTTAATTTGTTAGTGTTAATCGCTGGATTACAATACAGTAAAATAAACCAGCAATACATGGCTTATTTTTTAATTATGAATGGGTTGATAACTGGCGTGTTAGCAGCTACTAATGCAATTTTGTTTTATATATTTTTTGAAGCAATGTTAGTTCCATTGTTTTTAATAATTGGTATATGGGGTGGAACAAATCGTGTTTATGCGACAATAAAGTTTTTCTTATATACGTTCGTAGGTTCGGTGTTGTTTTTGATAGCCATTATTTATTTGTATAAAATGGCCACCAATTCTGGCGTAGAACAAATGAAAGCGTTTGATATACAAAATTTTTATTTGTTAAAATTAACTATTAAACAACAAATATATTTGTTTGTAGCATTGTTTGTGGCATTTGCTATTAAGGTACCCATGGTACCTTTGCATACTTGGTTGCCTGATGCACACGGGGAGGCTCCAACTGGTGGCTCAGTAATTTTGGCAGCTATTACTCTTAAAATAGGTGCTTTTGCTATGTTAAGATTTTTATTGCCAATTGTACCAGATGCTTGTTTTTTGTTTAGCAAAATTATTATTGGCATATCTTTGGTTGCTATAGTATATATTGGATTTATAGCAGCTGCTCAAAAAGATTTTAAAAAATTAATAGCATATTCTTCAATTGCCCATATGGGGTTTGTAACCATGGGCATGTTTGTAGCATTAGCATTAATTAGACAAAAAGACTTTAATTTGGCTGCATCTAGTCTGCATGGTTCGTTAATCCAGATGTTATCGCATGGTTTAATTTCTGCTGCCTTGTTTTTTTCTGCCGGTATTTTATATGATAGAATGCGCACCAATAAAATTAAAGATTTTAGTGGGGTGGTTAATCCTATGCCAATTTTTTCTGGGATGTTCATGTTGTTTTGTTTAGCAAATGTTGCATTGCCAGGAACCACAGGGTTTGTTGGCGAATGGCTAGTTATCTTAGCTGGCTTTAAATATAGCGGATTAGTTGCGTCTGTTGCTGCAACCAGTTTAATTCTTTCAGTTAGTTATACATTGTGGATGTATAAACGAGTCATATTTGGTGTTCCA
The DNA here is from genome assembly GCA_903822055.1 of uncultured Francisellaceae bacterium. Taxonomy (GTDB): domain Bacteria; phylum Pseudomonadota; class Gammaproteobacteria; order UBA6186; family Azoamicaceae; genus UBA6186. Next base: position 13,950 of record CAIJNR010000086.1, read on the forward strand.
AGTGCTCATGTAAATTTTTTAGCAGATTTAAATTGGCAAGAGACTTTAATACTTGGCAGCCTTGCATTTTTTATTTTGTTGTTTGGTATTTGGCCAGCTCCAATTTTTGATATATTAAACAATGCCACTTTAGATTTAATTAAGATAATGGAATAAAATGATCATTCAAAATATTATTCTCAATAAATTCATATTGCCTGAAATGTTAATAGCAGGTTTTGCCTGTTTTATTTTATTGACAGATGTTTTTATCTCGCAACGATATAGAATAGTTACTTATGTTTTAACTCAATTTTCTTTGTTAGTTGTGATATTTAGTATTTATGGTAATTTTAAAAATCTACTTAATGTTCAAAATTTTCAAGAAGAAAATATTTTTTTAATTGATAATGGTTTTATATTAAATTTGCAAATTAATTTTTTAAAATTAATTATTGCTTGTTTTATGTTTATAATTTTTGTATACGCCAAAGATTATCTCAAGTCTAAAAATTATTTTTGTGGTGAATATTTTGTTTTAAATTTATTATCCATGCTTGGAGTGATGATGTTGATTTCTAGTCATCATTTTTTTAATTTTTATTTTGGTATAGAAATGTTTTCTTTGCCAATATATGCATTAATAGCATTAGAGTCACAACCAGCTAATCTAGAAGCATCTCTAAAATACTTTATATTGGGTGCGATATTTTCTGGAATTTTGCTGTATGGTTTATCATTAATATATGGTGCTAGCGGTAGTTTAGATTTTAAATCAATTGTTAATTTTATAGAAACTCAACATATTAGTATGTTATTTAATGTTGGAGTAACTTTAGTATTAATTGGTATATTTTTTAAATTAAATTTAGTGCCAGTTCATATGTGGGCACCAGATACTTATCAAGGGGCACCAACAGTTGTTACCATGCTTATTGCAACTTTACCAAAAATTGCAATGATTAGTATTTTCAGTCATCTGCTTTATGATGTATTTCCAAAATATATTAATTACAATTGGCAAATATTGTTAATAACTATTTCTATATTATCAATGTTTGTTGGCAATATAGGTGCTGTATTGCAAAACAATATTAAAAGATTGTTAGCATATTCAGCAATTGGACATACAGGATTTATGGTTTTAGGGTTGGCCGTTAATAGTTCTTTAGGTAAAACAGCTGCAAACTTTTATGTAGTACTATATGCATTAATGGCTGTTGGAGTATTTGGAATAATAGTTATTTTTAGCAAAAACAATATGGATTTTGATAATATTAAAGATTTTTCAGGGTTGTCAAAAAAACATCCATGGTTAAGTGGTATGTTGTTAATTTTATTATTATCTATGGTTGGTATTCCACCAACTGCTGGATTTTATGCGAAATTTTTAATTATAAAAGCATTAATAGACGTTAATTTAATGTGGGTTGCAGTTGTTGCGTTGTTGTTGTCGGTGGTTAGTTTATTTTATTATTTAAAAATAATTAAAGCCATGTATTTTGTAGATATTATGGATATTACTAATGACAGTTATAATAATACAACCTATTCGAAACAAAAAATTAATTGGTCTTCTATGGCAGTTTTGTCTGTAAACGGCATTGTAGTATTAGGGTTAGGTGTTTTTCCGGTATTTATAAAAGTCATCTCCTGCGGCAAAAAACCAATGGTAGTGCCGGAAGGGATGATGACATTTCCTGTTTCCGGTTCCTGCATCCCCGTGATGATACGCATCAGCGTAGTTTTTCCCGCTCCATTCTTTCCA
>CAIJNR010000087.1 GCA_903822055.1 uncultured Francisellaceae bacterium
TCCATTGCGTTGCAGTTCCATGCGAAAAATACTATAAGTGATAATATATGATATAATAATTGCTGGGATCATAGTAAAAATAGTTGTTATTGGAATGTTAAAAAATAATATGCCAGCTAATGATGCCGTGGCACATAAAGTTAAAAATATTTTAACTCCAAAAGATATAAATGAACGTATTATAAAAATAATTTGACTGCCATATTTTAAGTTTGGACATATTGCTAGTGCAATAAGAGTATAGTTCCATAAAATTTTATAAAAAATTATACACATCGGTAACATATAAAGTAATCCACCAACACATATAGATTTTATTATAAAAATTAACGATTGCGTCAAAACATACAACCTATTAGCATCAAACATTCTGCCAGTAATGCTCAACCAAATAAACCCAAATAAAGAAATTAACATTAGCTCTAAAAACATTATTGCCATTGGTAATATGCATAATTTTCCTAAAGTTTTAAGAAATATTGGATAGATTTGATTGGCTGATGGTTTAGTGACTTTTAAATTACTTATATCTAAATCCCTAAACAAGTCATATTGATCCGCTAATACAATGCTTTGCTTAAGATCTGCAAATAACCAATCTTTGATACTAGTGGCTAATTTAGGAATTTTTGTTAGGTATGTTTGCTTCATCGGATTATTTGTTAATATATTGTTTAATTGCTGCATTAATTAAAGCATTAATGGATAGATTATTTTTAGAAGCGAATTGTTTGATTTTTCCGTGCATGATTTTATCCATGTTTACAGTAGTGCGGATCATCTGCAAGCTAGACTTAGTATTAGGTTTAGCACGTCTGTTAACATTGTGTTTAACAGTAGTTTTAGTGTTTTTGGTTGACATTAAATACACCTCATAAAAAACAACAAGTATTATTAATCGCTAATATAGCATAAATATCTGAATTTTTAATTATTACAATGAGATTCTAGAAATTTAATCTTTGCTTTGCCAGTTATAGTAAGTAACGAGAGCATTTAAAAATGGGCGGTTGAATTTTTTAAAGGTTTCACAACTGATTAAATTATCTTAAAATTTATTTTAAATTCCAGATGATAGTTAATTTTAAGTCATCTGAGCTAACCAAAAAGAAAGGAAACCGCCTAGTTTTGAATGCTTTCTATTAATTATTGGATCTTAAAGTTTTCTTGAACCAGGAATTTACTATCGTGGCTGAAGGTGACGCTAAAGACGGAGCTGGTGTGGCCAGTTAGGGTTTGGTTATTAGTAGGGTCAGTTAAGCTCCAAAGGCGTACTGTATTGTTATAAAGACTGTTTATTATATAAACCTCTAAATAATTAAATCTGCCATTAGTAAGTTTTAGAATCAGTCACGACATAGCAGAATTTGCCTTCGCTACAATATTGTTAAAATAAGATATCCAAATGCTAAAAAAATTTATATCACTATAGCGAATAAAATTAAGTAATAAAGAGTGGGTAGTAAAGTTGTATGAATTATTTGTGCGAGGATCCTAGCTCTCCTTTTTCCATTATATTTTTAAATTGTATAATTGCCTCAGGATCCTCTTTCGCTACCATTCTACGTACTACATCAGCTACTAATTCCCGCCCATATATTTCTTTGGCTTTTTTGAGGTTAGCTAACATTTCTTTTTCGGTGAGCGTTTTAGGTCGTCTAAACATAAACAATAATTTTTAAAAAATTTAATATGGGTATTATAGTACTTATTTTACAAATAGCAGGTCAAAATAATGTTTATTCACAAAAAGATAATTGGGCGATTAACGGATCCATAATAATCAAACTGCCACATCAACTCCATTTTTAGGCATCACCTTCAGCCCAATAACCAATGGTTAGTCGCAGGAAGCATAGATAAAGTAATTATTATTTGGGGAAGCATATGGTACTAGAGTTTGAAACAAAATATTCAGATGAAAAACTAACTTCGACATCTATTTCCTAACACTGTAACTAAATCAACACCTTTACCTCCAGAATCTCAACTAATTAACCGAAACCCCATAAAAACTCTTGTTACTCTTTAAAGTTACACCAAAACCAATAGAGGAGCCAGAAGAACTCTATCGGTAATGACAATGCTGTTGTTTTTTGGCATAATCTTAAATATGGCAGTAAATAACAGGGTAATTTATGTTGGATTTAAATTATGAACAAGTAAAAATTGAGTCTTGCGTTTATGCTGATAGGTTATTAAATAAGCTTCTATCGCTCAAGGCTAAAAATAAAATAGATCTCGCAGAAGTAAAGAAGGCTATTTGCTATGCCATAAAATATCATGGCGATCAAAAGAGACAATCTGGAGCACCATATTTTTCGCATCCAATAGAGGTTGCTATAATTACTGCCGATTATATGCTTGATACAGAAGCTATAGTAGCAGCATTATTGCACGATGTAATCGAAGATACTGAGTCTTCTTTTTGCCAAATTCAGCTTCTTTTTGGTACTAAAATAGCAAAAATTGTTGATACAGTTACCAAAATAAGCTTTAATCATCTGCTATCAAAGGAAGAAACTTTTTATAAAATTAATACTTTTAACGGGTTTCACCGGCTTAACAATTTAAATAAAAAATCCACCACTATTAAGGTTATTGATAGGTTGCACAATATGCAAACCATACAATATATAAAATCAGTTGAAAAGCAAAAAAACATTGCTAAAGAAACTATACAATTTTATATTCCTCTTGCAAGATATGTTGGCCTGCATGTAATTGCACAAGAATTGCAAGATATAGCTACTAACGTATTAAATTTCTAATGAATTAATTTCTTGTGGTGTTAATTTGGTGATTTTTGTTATAAGACCAATATCCATACCAGCTTTAATCAATTGTTTTGCAATGTCATGTACTAATTCTGTAATTCTTTTATTCATAAGATCGTTGATGGCTTTCATTTTTTCAAATTCATAATCCGGATTTCCAGTTTTCTTGGGCCTTATTTCCTTAAGCTGTGATGGAATAACAATAGAATAAATAATATTGTTATCTTCATTTAAGGTGGTATGCATTTTGCCATAATGAGCAGCAATTATTTTATTATTTTCAGCAAAATTGATTTCATCAATTTGATTTGTTTCTTTTTGTTTAAGGGGGCTAACATCAAATATTATAGATAATTCAACCGAATCTCTTCTTATTTTCAATGGATTGTTTAGATCTAAATTATATTCAATTTTAGTGTCTGTAATAAGTATAGTACCATTATAACTATTACTATTTATGCAGCCATGATTAATACAGGTTAATAATACCTTTTTGATGGCATCCTGATCAATTTCTATTTCCTTAGTATGGCTTTTATTATTGATTAATACTTGTACCTCATGGTTTCTATTAATCTTTTTATGTTCATCGATAACTTTATAAAGAAATTTTTCAAGGTTAACTTTTGTGGGATTAATTTTAACTTTATTTTTTACAATTCCAATCACTTCATTTAAATAGTTGGCTCCAACTTTTAATTTATCAACAATTTTTATTAATTCAGTTTGCTTGTGCTTTTTAGGTTGGTTGCTTAATTTTTTTTCCAGAGCTATAATTTGATTATAAGTAGATAAAAATACATCAATACATTGACGGTCAAGTCTGTTAATGAATTCTTCTTTACATTGAGACAGCCTAATTAATTCTAACTGGGTTTTCTTATTTTGTTCTTCAAGGTAGCATCCTAATGTTTTTGATATTTCTTCATGCTGTTGTTTTGGTTTAAGAAATGCTATCAAAACACCGCTAAATAATAACAAAAAATAAATAATTTTAAATTGGGGATCGTCTAAATTGCTTATTAAAATAGAATGATGGGTGTATTCTTTAAAGAAACAGGGTGTAATCAGCATTCCAGCTATTGTCATAAGTAAGGCGGTTTTCCATCTAAATAATATCCCGATTGCCATTAAATTAAGGATTAAAATCATTAATTGCATTTGATCAAATTCAGTTATAATTACCAACATCATACTGACACAAACAAACATATAAAAAACACCAATATTCCATGCTATCGCTATAAATGTTTCGTGTTTAAATTTTGATGGCCATACTGGATATGTAAGAAATCCACAAGATAAAATAAATACTGAATGATAAATAAAATCATACAAATTTTTATAATTAGTTCTTAAATCTAACGGGATCATGTACATAGCAGAATAAGTTGAAATTATTATAAAAATGCCAAAAACACTGAAAGATTTTGGCTCTAACGGTAAATTACTTTTACAAAATTTGATTAAATTAAAATCTTTAATTGCTAGTATTAATTGATTAAACTTTCTTTTGCGTTCTAATTTTATAGCTATTAATGATTCAGGATCCTTAATTCCAATCCATCCTCCAGGTTCATTAAATAGGTAATGAAAAGTCAACAACCCAATTAAATTTGCTATTGTTCCTGGTATAATGCTGTCAATATTGATTTGATCTTGTACGTAAAATCTCCACACAATTACTACTGTAAGTCCACACGCCATACCTGCCAACACTGATCTTGGCGTACTTCTAAAGCCAAAAATAGCCATCATTAATGGTACAGTGATAATCGGTGTGTAAAAATTTCCAGCCAGCAAAAGTAGTTTGAATAAGTTATCAGAAAACAATACGAGCAATATTGCAGTGGTTCCTATGAAAAATGAAGAAAGGCGAGCAAGTAACAGATCATTTTGTATAAATTTTATACCTAGAGGTCTGCAAAAATCATTAGAAAAGATTACAGCGGAGGCGTTAATATAAGAATCAGCAGTAGACATACCCATAGCCATTATAGCTATTAGCATAAAACCCTTTAAGCCAGCAAAAGAATGGTGATCAATAACGTAGATCATCAGATTATTAGGATCTATATTTGGGTTATATGATAAAGCAATAATTCCAACGAAACATGCCATTCCGCCGATTAATAAACATAGGATGGCAGAATATATAAAAGATTGTCGCACTTGCATAGTGCTTCTTGCCATTAGTATCCTTTGGAATGTTACGGGATCAAGTGCCGGCAGTGTAAAATAAATAAATAAAACTAAAGAAACATAAAAATTCATATTGTGATAATCGAAGACTTGTTTGTAATCAAATAAATGGTTTAATGATAGAGTGGTCGTTATTATTTCTTTAGAGCTATCAAAAATGGTCCAAAGAAAAAATGCAAAAATTGGAATAAAAATACCAAAAGTAAAGATTTGAATTACATCAGTGAAAGTAACAGATAAAATCCCACCAAAAGAGGAATAAATAATTATAACAAAACTACCTATTAAAACAGCATAAACATAAGGGATCTTGAAAAAATAAGAAAATAATATAGAAAATACTTTAATTTGTACGGCTACATATCCTGTTGAAAGGGCCATTGAACTAATAGCAGTTATTATTCTAATTTTTTTACCGTACAAAGAATTCATTATTTCAGCTACAGTGAGCTTGCCGAAAAATTCTCCTATACGAGGCGCAATTATAACACCAACTATTAATAAAGTAAGAGAATCTCCAATGCGAGCTACAATATGCCAAAGACCATTCTGATAGGTTTCTGATATAGAGCTAGAAAAAGAACCAGCTCCTATCCACGTAGCAATAATTGTTGCTGTTATTGTTGCTGTACTAAAATTTCTATTACCAATGGCATAATGCTTAAGTGTAGCTATACCTCTTCCAGAATATATACCGGCTAATATGTTTATTATTAAAAAACTTGTGATTATAGTAATATCAATATTAAAATGCATACATTTACATATAAATTTAACAATAATAATTAAATATTAAATAGTGTTTTTCAAAATCAAAAACCAAAATTTTTGGTGTTGATACTACTTTTCAGTAATACTCACGCTAAAAAATTTGAGCATATTAAAAATTTAATTCACAATTAAACCAGATTATTCATAATATTCGTACAAACTCTATAGGTTTTCAGCCTAATACTTCTTATGCCAATCTAGCATTAACAACGTTGATGCCGGATTCTAGTGTAATATTTTTTTCTAATAGTTATTTATATCATTACATCAATCTTACATTTATAATATACTTTAAATATTTAGTAATAATCAATTGTTTTTTTATATTTAATAA
>CAIJNR010000088.1 GCA_903822055.1 uncultured Francisellaceae bacterium
AGAAATTTAATAAAATTAATAGTATAATTGATTTAGGTTGCAATATTGGTGAATATTCAATAATGATTGCTAATGCTAATAAAAATTTAACTGTTTTTGCATGTGATGTAGATAATGATTGTATTGATAAATTATATACTAAAATTAAAACAGAAAATCATAAAAATTTATATCCATTTGTGTTAGATTTAATGAATCCGTCGTCAATATGTGGGTGGGATCTTAAAGAAAGAAAATCTATTTGGCAAAGGTTAAAAGTAGATGCATTTTTAGCTTTAGCTTTGATTCATCATATTTGCATTGCCTCCAATGTTCCTTTAGAAAATTTCATAAAATTTTTATCATCAATAGCACCTTGTGGAATATTAGAGTGGGTTGACAAACAAGATCCAATGGTACAATTTTTGCTTAGGAACAGAAAAGATATTTTTTATAATTACGAGTGGCAGTATTTTGAAAATGTTGTAACAAAGTATTTTAATTTAGTAGAAGTTAAAACTATTAATAATGGTACTAGAAAATTGTGTATGTTGTTACCTAAGAAATAGTACAAGTAAATTGTTATGGCATCTTTAGATTTTGATTGGGTAGTGGTTGATTATGCATTAAATGGGATCAATAACGTATGAAAAAAATTTGTGTGATCCCTGCGCGTATGGGATCTTCTCGTTTTCCAGGCAAACCATTAGCATTAGCTCATAATATCCCATTAGTTATTCATGTGGCGAAAAGATGCTCCATGAATAAATCTTTTGATCGGGTTGTGGTTGCAACTTGTGATCAAGAAATTGTTAATGCGTGCAACAAGTTTAAAATTGAATCTGTCATGACATCAGAACAACATGAGCGTTGTACGGATAGAGTGAGTGAAGCTATTCTAAACTTGAAGATCTATTTAGATGATCATGATTTTGTATTAATGGTGCAAGGTGACGAAATTTTAGTAACTCCTGCTATGTTGCAAAAGGTAATAGATGATTATCTGCAAATGCGAGCACCTGCAATTAATTTGCTCTCCTCTATTAAAAATATGGCTGATTATCATGATCCAAATGTAGTTAAGGTAGTTGCAAATCCTTTGGGAAATGCATTGTATTTATCACGTGCTCCTATACCTTCTAATTATCGGACAAATGATGTTGGTATGTTTCAACAAACAGGTGTTATTGGCTTTAAAGCAAGTTTTTTGCAGCAATATAGTAAAATGCCTCAAACGTCACTTGAAAAAACAGAATCTATTGATATGTTAAGGATCCTTGAACATGGTTTAATTTTACGAGTTGTATATACGGATGATGAAACTATTGCAGTTGATGTTCCTGGTGATCTGGAAAGAGCGATCCAAGTATTAGCAAAGGATACTTTGTTAGAACAGTATGCTTAAAATCGTTGTAACAAATATTGGGTTTGGAGATAGCAATCCAAATGCGTTAAAAAAATTAAAACAATTAGCTGATGTTGATTTAAATACAGAAGGTAAACGTTACAATACTTCAGAAATGATTGAAGTTTTACAACAAGCGGATATTGTTATTGCTGGTACAGAGCCATTAAATAAGCAAGTTTTGGGATCTGTAAATAAGTTAAAGCTTATAGCCAGATTAGGTGTTGGGTTGGATAGTGTAGATTTACATACAGCCAAAGAAAAAGGGATTTTTGTTTGCTATACTCCAGAACCGCCAGCGGTTGCTGTAGCAGAATTAACAGTTAGTTTGATGTTAGCATTAATAAAAAATATACCTAATATTAATCAATCAACAAAGTGTGGTGAGTGGGTAAGACCGATGGGTAGAAACCTATCTGGGATGAATATTGGATTGATTGGCTTAGGAAGAGTTGCTCGTCAGGTAATTGATTTATTGCAGGGTTTTAAAGATATTCATTTTTTTGGATACGATTCGGTAGTAAAAAATATTACTAATGTTGAAATAACTACATTAAGTAATTTGTTACAGCAATCAGATTTAGTTTCTTTGCATGTTCCGTTGACTGAACAAACAAAAAATTTGCTTAACCTAAAAATGCTAAATTTAATGAAGCCAGATAGTTATATTATAAATACCGCTAGAGGTGGAATTATTGATGAGGAAGCACTTTATTACATGTTACAGAATAAAAAAATTGCAGGAGCAGCATTAGATGTTTTTGAAACAGAACCATATGCTGGTCCTTTGCAAAAATTACCTAATTGTATTATGACAACGCACATTGGTTCAATGACCACGGAAACAAGATCGCAAATGGAAGAAGATATAGTAAATGATATTGAATTATTTATAAAAAAGTTACCTATGCGAAATGCTATAAATCAATTTTAACTTATATTTGTGGGGATAAATGAAAAAGAAAGCTATTGTTGTTGGTGGTTCAGGATTTGTTGGTAGTCACGTAGCTGATGCCTTAATTGAAGCTGGATATGCTGTTACTATTTTCGATTGTAAAAAATCGTCATATTTAGCAGAAAAACAAAAGTTTGTCGAAGGAAATATACTTGATTTTAATGCGCTGCAACAAGCTATAGCTGGTCATGATTATGTATATCATTTTGCTGGGCAAGCAGATATAAGTGTAAGCTTAAGCGATCCTCGTCAAACCATAGAACTTAATGTACTTGGAACTACTAATTTATTAGAAGCCTGTAAGAAACATCATATATCACGTTTTGTGTTTGCTTCGACTATTTATGTATATTCTGATGGAGGTGCTTTTTATCGTGCAAGTAAGCAAGCTTGTGAAATTATAATAGAGGAATACCAAAAACAGTTTGGCATAGATTTTACTATTTTGCGTTATGGTTCATTATATGGAAGAAGAGCGAATAATAACAATCTGATCCATCGTATATTAAAACAAGCTATTTTTAAAAAAACAATCCAAATTGGCTATGGTATGAGTGAGAAGCGAGATTATATCCATGTAAAGGATGCAGCCAGAAATAGTGTAGAGATATTACATGATAATTTTAAAAATTCTCATGTAATGCTTACTGGTTACCAACAAATATCCAGAGAAGAACTTGTTAATATGATTAGCGAAATGCTTGGTGGTATAAAAATAGAACAAGTTGTTCTAGAAGTTGACCATACACATGGTCACTATAAATTTACACCCTATATATTTAAGCCAAATATTTCAAAAAAGTATTGTAGTCAACAGTATTTAGAGTTTGGCCAAGGATTGCTCGATTGTATGGATGAAATTTATCAGTTAGGTGTTGATGATTAAATCATATTTCCTTGATTTTGATGGTGTAGTTTTAGAATCTGCCAAAATCAAGACCAATGCTTTTTATGAATTATATCTTCCGTATGGCAAGAGTATAGCTATTCAAGCAAAAGATTATCATTTACAACATCAGGGTGTTCCTAGAAGAACAAAGTTTTTATATATACATAAAAATTTTTTGGATCTGGAATTGAGTGAACATGATTTAATAATATTTAGTAATAAATTTTCCGATCTATGTTTAAAAAGTATTTTATCATGTGAGTTTGTCTCAGGTGTCATTGAGTTTTTAGATCAACAAAAAAAAGCAAATAAACCAGTGTTTTTAATGTCAGCAACACCACAAGCAGAATTGGAATATATTATTAATTATAGAGATATTAGACACTATTTTAAGGAAGTTTTTGGGCACCCAGTTACTAAAGTAGTGGCAGGTAATACGTTGTTACAAAAATATCTATTTCAAAAAGAAAATATAGTATTTGTTGGGGATAGTATTAATGATTATCTAGCAGCTATGGAATTAGGTGTGAAGTTTATTGGTCGTGTTTTTCCTAATAAGAAATCACCATTTCCAGTTGATGTTAATTATATAACATCGTTTGAAGAATTATTATAATGAAACATGTTTTCCATAATATAGAACAAGCAACTATATATGTTTGTGCAGCAATTCGTAAACGTGTGCTGGAAGATATTAATATTAACAACAAAGCATCTTTAGTGTTAACAGGTGGAACAACTATTATCTCATTTTTAAAAAATCTTGCTAAGATAGATTTACCATGGGAAAAAGTATACATAACATTAAGTGATGAACGTTGGGTTGATGTTAACCATGAATTAAGCAATGAAAAACAATTAAGAGAACATTTTTTACAATTTATTCCTAATGTTAATTTTATAAGCTTAAAAACTAATCATTTGTTTACCAATGATGCATTGGCAGAGGTGGCACAAAGATTTTATTCTATTCTTCAACCATTTAGTTATGTGTTGCTAAGCATGGGTGAGGATGGCCATGTTGCTTCATTATTTGAAAATACTGAATTAGAAGAACAGCAATCTATAGTATGTTGCTCTTATTATCAACGTATACATAGAATAAGTTTATCTATGCAAACTTTACTAAACACTAAGCATTTGGCTATATTAGTAAGTGGTTTTACTCGGCAAGATTTGCTAGGGCAAATGAATATGCAACATTATTTATGGAATTTGTATAAAAATTCGGAAAAATTAATTTTTTAAAAATTATGATAAATTTGCACCTTGGAATTGTAAAAGAAACATTAGATAACGAATTAAATTACTATGGGATTTAAAATAAAATATGAGTAACCAACAAGCATTACCTTTAGTATCGATAGGGTTTTTAACTTATAATCATTTTGTTCATTTAGATCAAAGTATCTTTATTGGTGCGATAGAAAGTTTGCTAAAACAAGACTATGCTAATAAAGAACTAGTAATATTTGACGATTGTTCGACAGATGGTACTTATGAGATGTGCCAAAAATATGCTGAGCAGTATCCATTTATAAAATTACAGAGAAATATAGAAAATTTAGGAGCTATAGGCAACTTAGAAAAATTGCTAGCTAACATTAATGGTGATTTTTTCTTTTGGGCATGCCCAGATGATCAATATGCATCAAATTATATTTCTATGTGTGTTGAGCAGTTTAATAATAATAGCAATGCTATAGTTGTTTTAACTGGCACTAAAGTTACGTATGATAACGGTGATATTCGTCATTTTAGATATAATGATTTTTCTATAAGATTTCCGTTGCGTAAGCACATAAGAAATGTACTACAAAGTAGAGATTACCTTGGTAACAATGTTTTATATCCTCCAGCAGTACATTCAGCCATGGTCAAATCTGCATATACCTCAAAATTATATTGTCGAGATGAATTTTTTGGTTTGGAAGAGGCGTGGTTTTTAAATGGTTTAATTTGGGGAGATGTGGATTATATTGATAAATTTTTATACTACAGAAAAGCTTTATCCTTACCATATTTGGTTAAGAATCCTGAAGCATATGATAAATTTTCAAATAGAAATATTTATTTAATTAGTTCTTGGAAATATGTTAAATATTTCTGCGTAAAATCTGATATTGCTTTTTCTAAAAAAACCAAATATTTTTGCATTGCTGTATTGTTTGTGTGGTATAGAGTATTGCCGTATTTAAAGGCAAATTTAAAAGTTTCATTATTTCATTTTTTTAACAAACTTGGTATTATGCGTTGTGCAGATCAAAAAACAAATTTTAAGTCTGATAAATGATTAAATGTAGAATAAATAATGAACCAGCAACTAAAATAATTTCTTATGGGAAAATGCCAATTGCTAATGGATTTCTCCAACAAGAAGTATTTTCAAAAGAATATTTTTTTGAATTGGCAGTAGCCTTTAGTTCAAAAAGTAAAATGTTTCAACTAATAGAACAGCCTGATCCTAAAATGATGTTTCATGAAAATTATGCATTTTTTTCTAGTACATCAACTAAAATGGCTGAGCATTTTAAAAAAATGGCAGAGCATTATTTAAATAATTTTATCCAAACTCCTAAAGCAGCATTTGTTGTAGAATTAGGAAGTAATGATGGAATTATGTTAAGACATTTTGCTCAATCAGGCATAAAGCATTTAGGTATTGAGCCATCATTAAATGTTGCTGAAGTGGCAAATCAAAATGGTGTTAATACTATTTCAGAATTTTTTGGTGTAGAGGTAGCGCACAAAGTTGAACAAGAATATGGTAAAGCAGATCTTATTTCAGCAGCTAATGTAATGTGCCATATCCCAGATTTGGCATCTGTAGCAAAAGGCGTTAATATTTTGCTTAAAGAAAAAGGAATCTTTGTTTTCGAAGATCCTTATTTAGGTGATGTTATTCAAAAAACATCATATGATCAAATATACGATGAACATGTATATATATTTAGTGTTCAATCAGTGATCAACGCATTTGCATCGTATGGTTTAGAAGTATTTCATGTAGAACCACAGATTACTCATGGAGGTTCGATGCGTTATTATCTATGTAGACATGGTGCGTATGCAATACGAGATTCGGTTAGCAGACAACTAGCATTAGAAACATTACTTGGACTTGATAAGCTTGAAACTTATGAAAAATTTGCTATTTCTTGTGAACAAAATAAACAACAGTTCATTAGTTTATTAAAAAAACTAAAAATAGCTGGCAAGAGAGTAGTTGGTTATGCCGCAACTTCTAAAAGCACAACAGTGTTAAATTATTGTAGTATAGGTCCTGATTTAATTGAATATATATGTGATACAACGCCAATTAAGCAGGGTAAATATAGTCCAGGTATGCATATCCCCATAAAGTCTTATGAAGATTTCAAAAAAGATAGCCCAGATTATGTAGTGTTGTTTGCTTGGAATCATGCTCAAGAAATTTTTGCTAAAGAACAAGATTTTATCAGACAGGGTGGAAAGTGGATTATTTTTGTTCCAGAAGCCAAGGTTTTAACTTCAGAGGATAGTTTGGTAAGCAGCCATGTCGTCTAAAATATATTGCGGATATCCGCCAGCTCAATTTAATAGCTATAAAAACGAGATCTTAGAAGCTATTTATAAAGTTTGTGAACAAGGTCCGTATATTCTTGGGCCAGAGGTTGAAGCTTTTGAATCAGAATTTGCTAATTATCATGAAATAAAGCACTGTATTGGGGTTGGAAGTGGTACAGATGCTATAGCATTAACATTGAGAGCTATGAATATTGGTAGTGGAGACGAGGTAATAACTGTTTCGCATACTGCATTAGCAACGGTAGCTGCGATTGTAATGGCGGGAGCCACGCCTGTTTTAGTGGACATTGAAGAACAATATTACACTATGGATCCAAAAAAAATAGAACCTGCTATTACTTCAAAAACAAAAGCAATTATCCCTGTACATCTATATGGACAGCCATGTGATATGGATCATATCTTAACTATTGCTAACAAATATAATTTATTAGTAATAGAAGATTGTGCTCAAGCACATGGTGCTGAATATAAACATAAAAAAGTTGGGACTATTGGCCATGTTGGTTGTTTTAGTTTTTATCCTACTAAGAATCTAGGAGCTATTGGTGATGGTGGCGGAGTTATAACTAATGATTATAATATGTACATAAGGTTAAAACGTATTAGACAATATGGCTGGGATGAAGATAGAATTAGCCAAGAGGTAGGAGTTGTTTCGAGATTAGATGAAATTCAGGCAGCAATTTTAAGAGTTAAATTAAAGTATCTAGATCAAGATAACCAAAAACGTAAAGAAATTGCTGATAGTTATAATGCAGGTTTACAAAATGTGGAATTAATGTTGCCTCAACAAAGGATTAATTGTAAGCATGTTTATCATTTGTATGTTACTAAAACTGATTATGAAAATAGAGATCAATTAAAAGAAAAACTAGCTAAGCAGCAAATTGAGTTAGGCGTACATTATGCATATGCTGTACATATGCATGTTGGTTATAAAAAATTTATTAGATTTGCTTCTGAAGGATTAAATATTACAGAAAAAATATGTAAGAAAATTTTAAGTTTACCAATTTATCCAGAATTGCGATTAGAGAATACTATAGTTATAAGCAACATTATTAAAAGGTTTTATGCAGATAGGAAGTACCCTACAGTATGTTAATGATTGGCAAAAATTGTTAAGCATGCTGGTAACCAGCTATAAGCCCGCATATTTTGTTTTCTGTGATTTACTAGCCGGAGATATTCCTACTTTTGTAAGTCATCCAATTTTTTGCGATAAAAAAATACCACATAGATTTTTTAATTGGAATATATTTAAACAATATATGGAAGATAATTGTGGTTTTAAAGTGATCTTTGAATCAAAATTTATTCACAAAATATTAGTTCAAGAAGAAGTATTTCCAAATTTTGTTTTACCTGAATTAAACCAAATTGTTTGTGCATTAAATGCAGTCTTTTATATAAAATGAAAACAATTTTAATTACGGGTGCATCAGGATTTTTTGGCAAGAGCCTTGTAGAGGCATTACAAAAAACTAATGTTGATTGTCAATTTATATGCGTATACAACAATAATATAATTGATATAAGTGATCCAAGATTTGTATTTGTGCAAGCAGATTTATTGGATGTTAGTAAACATCAGACTTTAATGCAAAGATTTAAGCCTACTAAATGTGTACATTTAGCATGGTATGTAGCCCCACAAAAATTTTGGAGTGCATTAGAAAATTTTGAATGGATGTATGCATCTATAAATTTATTTAAAGTTTTTTGTGAAAATGGTGGAAAATTTTTCTTGGGAGCTGGTTCATTAGCTGAATATGATTGGATAACTGGTGTGCTTGATGAAGAAAAAACGCAGTTAAATCCTCAAACTATTTATGGTCAATCTAAAAAATCACTTTACGAAATTTTAAAAATAATTAGAGATGTATACTATAAAGACGTTAAATTAATTTGGCCAAGAATAGGGTATTTTTTTGGTTCTAATGAACCAAAGCAAAAGCTTATATCAAAATTAGTGCATAATATTAAAGAATCATTACCATTAACATTAGTGAATAAAGATATTAAACGTCCTTATGTACATGTAAAATATTTAGGAAATATTTTATCTAAAATAATTTTAAACCTAGGGGAAGATATTGTTTTTAATTTGAGTGCGACAGAGTCATATTCTTTAGAAGAAATAGTTAATTTTATTAGTGCTGAATGTGGCATACAATCTACGCAAATTATATACAACGCATATAAAAGCTCAATTTTCGAACCGTTACAACTTATAGTTAATACAGAGAAAATGGTGCAAATAAATACTCGTCAGATACCAGATACATTTTTTAAAGACTTGAGGAATATGATAAGAGGTGAATAATGTCAGTATATGAGGCTAATTCGTTGTGGAATTCTATTTTATCTTCAGAAGTATTTGCAAAATTTAATTTAGAGAATTTCAAAGATAGTGGTGTTAATAATAAAATAGCACAATATAATCATCACACCCATGGCCTTTTGTTTTTTAAAAATATTTTATTTCAAATGGCTAATGTTGTTGGATTAGAAAAACTAAAATTACTTGAAAAAATTCCTAATCGGCATGTTGGTGGTGGAATAACGATTAACTATGAGAGAATAAGTTTTGATCTGGATTATCTTTCTTCCATAGAAGAAATTGTTTTTTTAGAAAAACAACTTCCAGATGTAACTACCATTTTGGAAATTGGAGCTGGTTATGGTAGAACATGTCACTCCATTTTATCGATTTTTGAACAAATTGAACAATATGTAATTGTAGATTTATCAGGGATGCTAAATTTATCTAAACAGTATTTAGAGAAAGTATTAAATAAAAATTTATTTAATAAAATTAAATTTTTAGATCCAAATCAATTTGAATTGGAAAGAGGTATATTTGATTTGGTGATTAATATCGATTCAATGCAAGAAATGGATGAAATGGTTGTATTAAGTTATTTAAATTTTATTAAAAAACATGCAAACATATTCTATACAAAAAATACTGTTAGTAAGTTTTGCCCATCTACATGCGGATGGGAAAAAAATAACAACTCTAAGTTAGCTATGAATTCAGGATTACTTAAAGAAGTAATTGATATTTTTTGTCCATTAGAGTTATTGAAAGCACAAAAACGCTTTTTAAATGTATTTCTTCCAGGAGAAAAGTGGACTCTTTTAAAACATGCTGCTTCTCTTCCGTGGTCACATTATTATCAAGCTTTATATATTAAAGAGCTATAAATATGTTAATTGAAACTGCAAGAAGCGTTAGTTTTCAGCTTGTTGGTACTAAAGAATGTTTTTTAGTACCATTTGAATCATTTACTAATGTTCCATTCGTGATTAAACGAGTGTTTACTGTGCATACTGTGCTAGCATGTCATCGTGGGTATCATGCACACAAACAATGTAAGCAACTATTAATTTGTTTGCAGGGTACTTGTGTAGTTACAGTCGATGATAGTGTTAACCAAATAAAAGTTAAATTGACCAAACCTAATGAAGGCTTATACATACCGGCTGGTATTTGGGCCGAACAACAATACACCGCTAATAGCATCTTAATGGTTTTAACTGATCAATTGTATGATGAAGCAGATTATATTCGTAATCATGCTGAATTTTTACAATTTAGAGAAAATTTAAATGTGTAAAATATAATATGAAAATAATAGTAACTGGTGCCTTAGGTCATATTGGATCTGGTTTTATAAGACAGATAACAAATATATATAATAATTTAGAAATTATTATAATTGATGATCTATCTACTCAACGATATTGCAGTTTATTTAATTTGCCAAAGAATTGTAGATTTAGGTTCATAGAATCTAAATTACAAAATTGTAATTTAGATTTATTGTTACCAAACGTAAATGCGGTAGTGCATTTAGCTGCAACTACCGATGCAGCAGGAACTGCTGATAAGCCAGAACTAATTTTCAATAATAACTTACAAGCCACTAAAATGATTGCAGAAGTTTGTTTAAAAAATAAAGTTCCACTAATTTTTCCGTCCTCTACTAGTGTATATGGAACTCAACAAAATTTAGTTGATGAAAATTGCACAGAATTACAACCACAGAGCCCATATGCAGATTGTAAAATTCAGGAAGAAAAGGTTTTATTACAATTAGGCAAACAAGGGTTAAAAGTAGTAATTTGTCGATTAGGAACTATTTATGGTGTGTCTCCTGGAATGCGTTTTCATACGGCAGTTAATAAGTTCTGTTGGCAGGCAGTTATGGGACAAGAGTTAACAGTTTGGAGAACAGCAATAGATCAAAAACGTCCATATCTAGATCTAAGTGATGCGATAAATGCTTTTATTTGGATCATAAAAAATAATTTATATAATTCAGAAATATATAATTTAGTAACAAACAACCATACGGTTAGAGAAGTAATTGATAATATAAAACAGCATGTTCATAATTTACAAATATCTTTGGTAGAGCATAAAATTATGAATCAATTATCTTATGAAGTTTCAAATGAGAAATTTATGGCAACCGGATTTAAATTTGTTGGAAATTTAAATTCTGCAATAGAGAGTAGCGTTAGATTACTTGAAAATGTTGAAATAGCATGAAAATATTAGTTACTGGTGGAGCCGGTTTTATTGGATCACACTTAATTCAATGTCTAATTGAAAAAGATCACAATGTAATAAATATAGATAAGCTTACTTATGCAGGTAATTTATCAAATGTATCTGAGTATGCAGAACATAAAAATTATAGTTTCATGCAAACAGATATTTGCGATCGTGCTAGGTTAGAGAAAATATTTATAGAACAACAGCCAGAAGCAGTTTTTCATTTAGCTGCAGAATCGCATGTTGATCGTTCTATAGATTGTGCTGATCAATTTATTCAAACTAATATTGTTGGTACATATACTATTTTAGATCTATCTTTAAAATATTTTAAAAATCTGTCTTTACCTAATCAGAAAAAATTTCGTTTTATAAATATATCTACGGATGAGGTGTTTGGAGCTTTAAGTGCAACTGGAAAATTTAATGAGACTATGCCATATAAGCCTAATTCTCCATATGCAGCTTCTAAGGCTTCTGCAGATTTATTAGTTAGATCTTATTTTAAAACACATAATTTGCCTGTTATAACTGTTAATTCTTCAAATAATTATGGTCCTAAACAATATCCTGAAAAATTAATACCATTAATTATATTAAATGCTTTAAAATACAAAAATTTACCAATTTATGGAGATGGTCAACAAATTCGTGATTGGTTATTTGTGATAGATAATGCTGAAGCATTAATTAGTATATTAAATTATGGTAAGATAGGTGAATCATATTGTGTTGGATCAGAAAATGAAATGACCAATTTAGCTTTGGTAACAAATATTTGTCAATTACTAGATCAATTTAAGCCAGTTCAGTCTAATAAAATTACATCTTATATGGATTTAATTACTTTTGTTAAAGATAGACCTGGACATGATTTTCGTTATGCAACAGATGCTACTAAATTAAAAAACCATACTGCTTGGGGTGCAAAAACAAAATTTTCTGAAGGATTAACCAAAACTGTTAAATGGTATATTGAACAATACATGAGAGAAAAAATAGTAACATGAAGTGTGAAAAAGGAATTATTTTAGCAGGAGGTAATGGAACTAGGTTATATCCATTAAATATTGCGACCAGCAAGCAATTATTACCTATTTACGATAAACCGGCTATCTATTATCCATTAACTACTCTTATGTTAGCTGGAATCAAAAAATTTTTAATTATTAGTACTCCGAGGGATATTAATAATATTAAATCTTTATTTGGTTCTGGTGAGCATTTGGGGATTAGTTTTGAATATGCTGCACAAGAACAACCAACAGGGCTGCCAGAAGCTTTTATTATTGGTGAAAAGTTTATTGCTAACAAATCAGTTGCAATGATTTTGGGTGATAATTTTTTCCATGGGCATGGTTTGTCACAAGAAGTTCATGCTCCAGCTCAAAGTGTTTTGGGAGCACATTTATTTTTGTATTCTGTTGATATTCCAAGTAGGTATGGGATAGTAACTTTAAACGATAGAGATGAAATAATAGAAATTATAGAGAAACCTGTTAATTCTAAGTCGAAACTAGCTATAACTGGATTGTATTACTTTGATGGTAGCGTTGCAGGACGAGCAAAAAAGCTAAAAAAATCTGTCAGAGGTGAGCTAGAAATTACGGATTTAATTAATACTTATTTGGCTGAAAAGAAAGTTAATTTTTCTATGTTGGGGCGTGGTTATGTATGGTTTGATGTTGGAATACCAAGATCTCTGCTTGATGCATCTAATTACGTAGAAGTAATTCAATCTAGGCAAGGGATATATATTGCATCGCCAGAAGAAGTTGCTTTACGTATGAATTTTATTGATCAAATTCTATTACAAAACATTGTAGATAAAATACCTAGTGGCAATTACAGAGAATATTTAGAGAGTTTATTAATATAATTATGCAAGTTATAACAACTGATTTTGATGGATTGTTAATTTTAGAACCACAATTTTTTAGTGACGAAAGAGGTGGGTTCTATGAATCGTGGCGAGAAAAGGATTACAAAGCATGCGGGATAAAAGAAAATTTTTTGCAGGATAATGTTTCTATTTCTAACAAAAATGTTTTAAGGGGACTGCATTATCAAGCAAATCAAGGGCAATTAATTACTGTTGTTCACGGCACAATTTTTGATGTGGTGGTTGATATTAGAGCAAATTCAAAAACTTTCAAAAAATATTTTGCTATAGAATTATCTAATAATAAGCTTCAGCAAATATATATGCCACCTGGTTTTGCTCATGGATTTTGTGTGTTAAGTGATTTTGCAGTTATGAATTATAAATGTACTCAGTACTATGATCCATCACAAGAAATAGGAATCATTTGGAATGATCCAGAAATTGGAATTTTGTGGCCAAAGAAAGATTATATAATTTCGGAAAAAGATAAATTATATAAAGTATTTAATGAAATAGATAGTTAAATAAAAGGAAGATTTGCCAATGACTTTTAAAGTTAAAATAGCCGATTTAATTAGTGTGATAATTTATAAATTATGTGGTGTTTTGGGGAAAAGTTTCAATTACCACGTTGCAATTAAGAATCTTATTCAATCTAAAAGCGAAAACATTCAGGTGTTGGATTTTTCTCTGTTTAGTTTTTGGAATAATGCATCTATTGAAAAAGTTATTTATGAAAAAGCTATAGCTGCAACAAAACAATTTGACGCGGATAATTTATCGAAAAGACTACGCCATTATACGATGTTACAACTTGTTAATACTAGTGTTAAAGACATGTTGAACAATGGTAATGTTGCAGAGTGTGGTTGTTGGAAAGGTCAATCGGCGTATGGAATAGCTACCATGTTAAGAAGTGTAGGTTTTACAAAAAAATTTATGATTTTTGATTCATTTCAAGGGTTATCTGATTTGCAAACACAAGATCAACATGAATTAAAGAATATGACTAACGATGAGATAGTACAACAAAAAAATAATTTTGCCGCCAGTTTAGAGCTTGTTAAAAACAATTTAAAAGAATTTAACTTTATTAACTATTATGATGGATGGATCCCAACAAGATTTGCTGAGGTAATAGGTGAGCAATTTTCATTTGTTAATATAGATGTTGATTTGTATCAACCAATAAAAGACTGTTTAGATTTTTTTTACCCTAGACTTATAAGTAAAGGTTGTATATTTTTAGATGATTATGGAATGAGTCAATTCCCTGGAGCAAAAACTGCGGTTGATGAATTTTTATTAAAAAATAAACCAACTTTTTTTATGTGGTTTCCATTTGGTGGGGCTATTATAATAAAATAGGCTGTATGTAATACATGAAAATTCTTATAACTGGCATAGCAGGCTTTATTGGCTCACAAATAGCACTTAATGCTATTGAACGTGAGCATACAGTATTTGGGGTAGATGATTTATCTCAAGGAAAATTAGATAATGTTCCTAATGGATGTACATTTTTGCAATATGATCTTGCTAATAAAGATCTAAAGCAATATTTACCAAAAGACATAGATATTATTTTGCATCTTGCTGGTCAATCTTCTGGAGAAATTAGCTTTGACGATCCAGTTGTTGATCTTAAAAAAAATGTTATTTCAACACTGAATTTAATAGAATATGGCATTAGCATTAAGGCAAAAAAAATTATTTATGCCAGTTCAATGTCTGTGTATGGTATTACAGAAGATCGTCCTATTACCGAACAAGATCTATGCCAACCATTATCATGCTATGGTGTTGGAAAATTGGCTGCTGAAAATTATTTAAAAATATATCAAAATCAATTGCCATTTGTTAGTTTGCGAATGTTTAATGTTTATGGACCAGGACAGGATTTAAATAATTTACGACAAGGGATGGTTAGTATCTATTTAGCCTATGCCAATAAAACTGGCCATATCCCAGTTAAAGGTAGTTTAGATCGTTTTCGTGATTTTATTTTTATTAGTGATGTAGTTAACATATGGATGCAATGTTTAGAAAACGAACAAATTTATAATAAAATTTTCAATCTTGGCACTGGAATTAAAACAACGGTATTTAGTCTTTTGCAGCAAATAAAAACATTATATCCAAAGTTAACTTGGAAAGAACAAAATAATACTATTGGTGATCAATTTGGTATTTATGCAGATCCAACTTTTTTAAGAGAAAATTTTAAATTTGATAAATTTATCACTCTTGCTGATGGGTTAAAGATCTTTTCTGACTGGACTAAAAATCAATGTATAAACATCAAGTGATAATTGCTGATAAGCATTATGTGTCGTCAGCACAAAATTTAAATTCATGTTTTTATGTAGGGAAAGATTATGCTACGTTTAGTTCAATTAAGAATTGTGGGGTACGCAGTTTTGTAGAATTTTATGATAATGCATTGGATGAAGTAAAAAATACAATTGTTAATTTAGATGCATATTTTGATGATTTAATGTTGTATTTATCTGATACAACTTGTTATAACAAGTATGCAACTCCAATGATTGATTATATGGTAAAAGCTAAAATAATTAGTGATCTTGTTAAAAATCATGAAAGTTTAATTTTAATTGTTGATACTAATGAAGAAATTAAAATTTTTAAAAAGTTTTTAACCTTAAATGGGCATAGCTGTAAAATTATAATAAAAAATAGCATTCTAAATATAGATTATTTACGATATTTAAGGATCATAAAACATCAATTATCTGCAATAAGTTATGATATTCAGAAGATCATAACTTTAAAAAAAATTAGAAATACATATAAAAATCCTCTTAACCTAGTTTTTAAAGATCAAACAAATCAAGAATTTTGTTTGGTTACTTGGATTAATTCTCAAAGTTTTGAGCAAGATCTTTTTTGGAAAAATAACAATTATTTTGGTGATTTGCCATATATGTTGCAAAAAAATACTACAGTTAGAGTTTTAGGTAAAATAATTTATGGTGATCGAGATTTTAAACAAATTTTTAAAAAAGCAATACTTGCTTATCCAGAAATAAAGTTTATGGAAGACTATATGACTATTATGGATGTTATTAAAGCCAACTTGATGCGATTTAAAATTATACGACATTTAAATAAACCATTAATAATAGATGGCATTAATTTTTCATCAATTATACGTGGGTCATTATTTAATGATTTAATAGGCCATAGATTTTCTAATACAATTCTTGATTATAAAGTGTTTAAAAAATTCTTAGTTAGTTGCAAAGGTCAAGTGAAAATATTATACCCTTTTGAGAATCAGCCATGGGAACGAGCCATGCTATTAGCAAAACAGACTTATACTAATGTTGTGTGTATGGCTTACCAATTTTTTCCAATTCCAAGTAATTTATTAATTCAAAATTTTTCTAAACAAGCTGTAAAGAATAATTTATTACCTTTCAAGCTTTATGTTAGCGATAATATTAATTATAAGGCATTTACACAACAAGGACTTAATGTTTATCCATTAGGTAGTTTTCGTTATAAAAAATTTTTAGAAACAGAATCACTGTGTGGAAACAATTTTGATAAGCAAGTTATTTTATGTAGTACATTTCTAGATAATGGAGAGTCTCAAGAATTAGCTTTAAAGGCAGCTGAAGCTACTAAAAATACGACATTTACATTATGGATTAATTTTCATCCTTTATTATCTAAAGAAGTAAAAAACAATATAAAAATATTGCTGGAACCATATAAACATGTAAAAATTTATGATCAAAATATTCTTTCTTTACTTTCCCAAGTTGGTTTGGTGTTTTATAATTCTTCTTCGGTTTGTTATGATTCTATTTTAAACGGAATACCGTGTGTTTATATAAAGTCTGATTTACAATTTAATTTAAACAGATTTCCATTACCTAACAATATAAAAAATTTTTCAGATCCCAAAAATGGTCAAATGATAATACAAGAAATTTTCTCAACAAAAAACACATATATAGAATATACTAAAAATCTTTTTGAAATTATTAAATCTACCTTAATTCATACAAACAACGAGGCAATGGAGAGTGTTTTATAATGAAAGTGGTTATATTAAGTGGTGGATATGGAACTCGCATTAGGGATGTTAATGAAGATTTGCCAAAACCTATGATCCCAATTGGAGAATATCCAATTTTGTGGCATATAATGAAGCAATATTCTAATTTTAATGTTAAAGATTTTATTTTATGTCTTGGCTATAAAAGTGATGTTGTTAAAAATTATTTTTTAAATTACCAAAATTGTAAAAACGATTTTACTATTAATTTATTAGATCCGCAAAAATTGAGCTATATTAATACTAAATATACACAAGAAGATTGGAATATTACTTTTGCAGAAACAGGATTAAAATCATTTACTGGATCCAGAATACAGAAAATAAAAAAATATGTAATAGATCAAGATTATTTTTTGCTTACTTATGGGGATGGAGTAGGAAATATTGATATTACAAAATTAATCAATTTTCATAAATCTCATGGTAAATTAATGACAGTAACTGGTGCTCATCCACCTGGGCGTTTTGGTGAATTAACTATTGATGGCAATCAAGTCATTGGTTTTAACGAAAAACCACAATCTATAGAAGGATGGATTTCCGCTGGGTTTTTTGTATGTAATAAAAAAATTTTTGATTATTTAAATGATGACGAAGATTTAATTTTCGAAAGAGAACCAATAGGAAATATTACGCGAGATGGTCAGCTAATGGTTTATAAGCATGAAGGTTTTTGGCATCCAATGGATACATCTAGAGATTATAAGTTGTTAAATGAATTATGGTTAAATGGTAAAGCACCATGGATAATGTAAATAATTTAAATATTTTTAAAAATAAACCTGTATTTATAACTGGTCATACTGGTTTTAAAGGTTCATGGTTAAGCTTTTGGTTAACAGAATTAGGTGCAAAAGTTACAGGTTATGCGTTAGAACCAGTACAGCAAGATGCTTTATTTAATAAATTATTTCTAAAAAATTCTATTAATCATATAATTGGCGATATACGAGATGACAAGAAGTTATTAAAGTCCTTGCAAGATACTGCTCCAGAATTTGTATTCCATCTTGCTGCTCAATCTTTAGTAAGAAAATCTTATCTGGAACCACAATTGACTTTTGCTACCAATGTTTTAGGATCAGTTAATTTATTAGAAGCAGTGCGACAATGTTCGTCGGTTCGTTCATTAGTTTATATTACTTCTGATAAATGTTACGTAAATAAAGAGTGGGTATGGGGTTATCGAGAAAATGATGAACTAGGAGGTCCTGATCCATATAGTGCATCAAAAGCATGTGCCGAATTTGCTTTTAAAAGTTATTATTTATCTTATTTTAAAAACAGACCTAATTTTGGATGCGGATCTACTCGTGCTGGTAATGTAATAGGTGGCGGTGATTATTCTGATGATCGAATAATACCAGATGTTATTAGAGCAGTAGCTAATAATCAATCAATTAAATTGAGGAATCCCAATGCCACGCGTCCTTGGCAGCATGTTTTAGATCCATTATACGGTTATATAATTTTAGCAAAAAAATTATATAATCAACCAGAATTGTTTAATGGAGAATCTTGGAATTTTGGACCATCAGGAAATTCTATACGTACAGTATCTGAGCTGGTTAACAAATTAAGTGTTATTTTAAACTTAAAAAAAATAAATGCTAATATGGACAGCAACAATTTTGGTATGCCAGAAGCAACTTTGTTACATTTATCTATTGATAAATCTAAAAATTTATTACAATGGCAACCTAAATTGGAGTTTGATGCAGCAGTACAAAGAACTGGTGAATGGTATAAAAAAATAATTAACGGTGGTAATGCAATAGACGTTACTAAACAACAAATTTTAGATTTTATGAAACAATTTTAAACGATAAGATTATTATGAATATACCTGTTTTTAAACCATACCTTGCTAATGAAGAAATAAATGCTGCTGTTGAATCTTTAAAATTAGGCTGGTTGGGTCCTGGTAGTTATGTTAAACAATTTGAAGAATCGTTGTTTAATTTTTTAGAATTAAAACAAAATCAACATGTAATTGCGGTAAACACAGGAACTTCTGCCGTACACTTATCTTTAAAAATTTGTGGAGTTGCTGTAGGAGACGAGGTTATTACGCCTTCTTTTAATAATATAGCAGACTTTCAGTCAATAAAGTTGCTTGGTGCGGAACCAGTATTTTGCGATATATTTGAAGATAGTTTAGTAATTAATCCATCTACAATAGAAGATGTGATTTCTCCTAAAACAAAAGCAATTATTTGTTTAGATTATGGATCCTGTTTATGTGATTATGATCTTGTTAAGTCAATTGCAAATAAATATTCTATCCCTGTTATCCATGATGCAGCTCATGCATTTGGTTCATCATCAGCAGGTAGAAAAGTTGGTAGTTATTCGGATATTTGTGCATTTAGCTTTGATCCAGTAAAAAACATTACGTGTATTGATGGTGGCGCTGTTATCATAAATGATGCTAAATCAGCAGAAAAGCTGCAATATATGCGTCTTTTAGGACAACAACAGAACGTAGATGTTCTTTACGAAAATAAACGTTCTTGGACTTATGATGTTGAAGACGTTGGTTATAGATATCATCTTGCAAATTTACATGCAGCAATTGGTATACAACAAATCAAAAAGATTAATGAAATATATGAAAAAAGAAGATGGGTATTTGAATATTATACTAACGCTCTTTCCAATATTGATGAATTGATTTTACCTAAGATGAATGGAGAACAAATCAATCCATTTATTTTTGTTGTTAGAGTATTAAATAACAAAAGAAAATTTTTTAGAGAATTTTTATTAGAACATGGTGTTGATACAGGTGTGCATTGGCAACCAGGACATAAATTTTCTTTATTTAAAAATTGTAAGACATCTAGTTTGGAAGTTACCAATAAAATTGCTAATGAAATTGTTAGTTTGCCAATGTTTCCTAGTTTGGCAGAACAAGATGTTAATAAGATAATACAAGTTATTAAAAAATGTTTTTCTAAAAAATATGATTGATTCTTTAAACATATCAGGTTTTTATTGTTATGTTTGATATTCCATTCTATCAAACTAATTGGCATGGTATAAATTTATTGGATATTGCTAAAAAGGTGTGTTTAAATAAAAACGAATTACCAGGAGCATCTTTTTATGAAAAATTTTATAAACTATTAGAGGAAAACAAAGTATTATTAAGCAGTGATTGGGTTGATAAGAAAAAGCAACTTGCAATCGAAATTAAAAACATTTTAACAAAATATTACAATAAAGATAACATTATTTTATCTGTTGGTAGTGGTTTTGGTATTGTAGAGTTAGAGTTAATTAAAGCAGGTTTTAATATTGATTTGCAAGAATGTCAAGAGTACTCGTTACAGCATATAACAGATCGTCAAAATTTAAAAATTATTATTTCTAATGATTTGTCAGAAATTCCATCTGATCATTATGATATTGTAATGGCGATCACTTCCACTTATTGTTTAAATTTACAAACATTAGGGCAATTTTTGTCTGCTATTTCGAGAGTTATAAAAAAAGATGGCATTTTGATCTGGTATGAAACATCATTAACTTATTATGATATTTTTGGATCTGTAAAAATGCTAGTTTATAATAAACTAAAAGGTGTTGATGCTATTGGAGTGTTATGGGGTTGGAAAAGATCTATGTCAGCTCAAAAAAAAACGGCTATTAAAAATAAATTGCATCCATTAGAACAACTATATTTTGATAAAAATAATAGTATAATAAAACCTAATTTAGTATTTAATATGCCATTAGATCAAAAAGTAGCATGGCAACTTGGGATCTATAAAAACCTAAAATGATTGAAGGTATTCAAAAAACACCATTAAAACAAATTCATGATGAGCGTGGAAAAGTAATGCACATGCTGCGATCTACTGATCCTTGCTTTAAACAATTTGGTGAAGTGTATTTTTCTTGGATTTATCCAAATGTTATTAAGGCATGGCATAAACATATTAAAATGCAGATGAATTATGCAGTTCCGATAGGTTTTATAGAAATTGTATTGTATGATGACAGGTCTGATAGCCTAACATTTGGAGAAATTAATCAGTTTTATATGAATTCAGAAAATTATTATTTGTTAACTATTCCTTGTGGGATTTGGTATGGGTTTAAGGCTGTTGGAGATCAATCCGCTATGATAGTAAATTGCTCAACTATTCCTCATGATCCAGATGAAATAGTTCGTATTAAATACGATGATCCAATAATTCCTTATTCTTGGAATAATAAATATAGTTGATAATTACAAACAATAATTTTCCAATTTTAAAATGATAAGTTTTTAAAAAAGAGATTTAAAATGTATAGTAAAAAAAATGTTGCAGTAGGGTTAAGTAAGCTTTTATATTTTACTTTAAAGAATTTGTCGAGCCTAAAAATTGATTATATTTTAGATATAAATAAATCAGAACAAATATATAATGGTATAAAAATTTACGATTATAGTGTTTTAGATAGAGAAGATATTAAAAATATTAATTTTTATATATTTGCTGTTTCTAATCATTCTCTTAGAATAATTATTGATAGATTGTCTGGGTATGGTGTTTCTGTAAATGACCAGGTTTTTATTTATTCTGATCTGTTTAAAAAATCTTTTATGCAAAAAATAAATCACTGTTTATCGCAGAATGCTAATGAAGGTTTATATGAGTATGTAAAGAAAGAAACAATTGCTTCCAAACTGAGCGTGCATACTACGATTTGTGGCAGTTGGTTATTTTTAGAAGCACTTGAACACACAAAGAAAGTTTTTGGTCATATTGCAGAAGTTGGTTGTTACGAAGGCGGAAACATGCTGATTGCTCTAAAATCTGGTTTAATCCCTTCTAATAAAAATGTCTACTTATTTGATTCTTTTGATGGATTTCCAGAATTGAGTGAATTTGATCCGGATGGAATGAAAAAGGGTGATTATAAACCAGTAACAAGCTTGGATGATATAAAAAATTCTTTTATTGATTTTGAAAATGTGAAAATAATTCAAGGTTTTGTACCATATACATTTTCTAATTTAAACATTAAAAACAAATATAGTTTAGTATTTTTTGATTGTGACTTATATCAACCGTGTTTAGATACGCTTAATTATTTTTGGTCAAAATTATCAGAAGGTGGTCTTATGTTGATTCATGATTATTTCTATGAACCAAATGGATTTGTTGGTGTTGAAAAAGCAACAACCAAGTTTTGTCAGGACAATAATATTACTAACGTTGGTATATGGGAATCGACAATGGCTATTTTGAGAAAAGAATGATGAGATTACGGTTAGATAATTGTGCTCCTTGTTTTGGAGATCTGTTTTTAAAATCGTTTGCTTCTAACGAGATTCCAAAAAAATTTTCTAGTGATTTTGTATTTACTGGTTCAGGAAAAGCAGCTTTATCTGTTGTTTTACAATTTTTAAGAGAAAATAAGATTTTAAAAGATAAGATGTCGCAAGTTCTTGTTCCTCAATGGGTAGGAATTGCTGTTTATCAGGCTATACTGTCACAGTGTTTTATTACCACATGTTTTACAAAAGATGTTAAAGCAATTATTGCTTATCATCAATACGGTTTTCCTCAAAATATGGATAAATTACTTGAGTTTTGCCAAGAAAAAAAAGTTATTTTGATCGAGGATTGTGCTCATGTGATAGATAGTAAATATAAAAATATTCCTGTTGGTAGTTTTGGGGATTTTAGTATTTATAGTTTTTCGAAATTTTGTTTTTGTTTTGCACTAGGAGGAATATCGTTTAAAAATTCCGAATTTGAAGATTTTTTCAGAAAAAAGAAAAAAGAATCTTCTTGTTTTCTTAAATGTTTGATAAATTTTTTTAAGTTTATTGATGAGTTTTCTATGCAAAACTGGGTTAATTTTGAAAACGCAAGAGAAATGAGTTATAGTCTTTACCATAAAAGTCTTAGGAGCAGCAGTTTTTCTGAAAACTTGTTTTTTTCTAAACTTCAAGATGAGATTTTTCTTAGAAAAAATAATTATAATTATTTAAGAGAAAAACTACGTGATTATGATTTTATGTCACTCCTTGAGCCTGATGTTGTTCCGTATGCTGTTCCTTTGATGATCAAAAAAAATAGAGATAAAATTATTTCAACATTGAAGGAGAAAGGTATAGAGTCTGGAGAATATTGGTTTGATGTTAATAGGCTTGTTATTGAACCGCGATTTGAGAGGTGTGCTTTAATTCCCATTCATTCAAAAGTGAAATTTGAACACATTGATTTTATTACAGATACAATAAAAAAATTTCTTTGAGGAATTGTGATGAAAAAGAAAGGTTCAATTTCTTATAAATTTTTAAATGAAGTTGAAAATTGGGAAAAAATTGTTGATTTAATTTGGGAATGTTCCAATCAAGCTCGTTTTTGGAACACTAAGGAAATGTATAGGTTTCGGTTAATTTGTTTAAAAGATAAGCATGAAACAAAGGATTTATCTTTTTTAATTTATAATGAGGATCAGCCTGTAGGGTTTTTCTTTATGTTGGTTTTTAAGGATCAAGGGTTATGGCATGGGACTTTTTCTGGGATCCCACTATATTGGCCTTGTATCTCAAATGAACATATCGAAAACTATGATCTTGTTAATAATGTTTTTAGTTTTATAAATAAAATTTGTCAAGATAATCAAATAGATAAAATAAATATAATGATAAATGCTTCGACTATAAAATTTGATAGTTATACAAACTTAATTAGGGAATTTTATTTTATTGATGAAAGTTATGATTCGCATACGATCAATCTTCAAGAATTTGATATAATGAACATACGTTCTAAATACAGGCAAATGCTAAATAAATATAAAAATCTATTTAATGTAGATTGTATTATGTTAGATCAAATAAACAATGAAATAATAAAAAACTATTATGAGTTACATGTACTTGATTCTGGAGGAATGCATAGGAGTTACGAAACTTATGTAGAGCAGTTTAAAACTCTTTCGAAAGGTGGTTTTATTGTTCGTGTATCAGACAATGATATTCCAGTTGGGATGTTGATGATTTATATTGGAAAAAATGAAGCATATGAAGGTTCGGTTGCAGTTAATCCAAAGTATGCTAATTTTTATGTTTCATTATTTTTAAAATTAAAGGCAATAGAATATTTAAAAGCAATTGGAATAGATTTATACGAACTCGGTCAATCTTGGTATTATCCAACTATTTCTTATGTGCCTAATGCAAAAAAGTATGGGATTAATATTTTTAAAGATGGTTGGTCGAGAGGGCAAACAAGGAAAGTATATTCTGCTGTTAAATTCTATACAGAAAAAGCTTTGGATGGTTTTTTAAAAGATAAAAAAGAAGACATTATGCATTCCTTGATTATGCTAAAACATTCATTTTTATGATCCATAAAAATCTAACAAATCAAGATAAATAGGAATCAAATATGACTGTATATTATGAAAAAGTTAATGATTTTTATGAGAAATCCTATAAAGATCTTGGATTTGATGCTCAAAGAAAGTATCCAAATGAAGAATTTTGTAGATTTATGGGGAGAAATTTTTTTCATGTTCCAACAGAAAGACGTAAAGAAATCAATATTTTAGAAACTGGGTGTGGTTCTGGAGCAAATATTTGGATGGTTGCAAGAGAACAATTTAATGCATATGGAATTGATTTATCGGTAGAGGGTATTTCTTTAGCAGAAAAAATGCTTGATAGTTATGGAGTCAAGGCTAATTTATCAGTCCAAAATATGTGTTCATTAAATTTTCCTGGCAATTATTTTGATGCAGTAGCAGATGTTTTTTCTTCGTGTTGCCTTACACAAATTGAACATCAAGCATACTTGAAAGAAATTAAAAGGGTTTTAAAATCAGATGGCTTATTTTTCTCTTATTTTCCTTCAAAAAAATCGGATACTTACCAATTCCCTAATGGTGCACATTTTATCGACCCAGATACATTGATAGGAATAACAAGAGAAGATTCTCCTTGTTATGGACAAAATTATAATCTTCGTTTTATCCACCCACGTGAATATGAGTATGGATTAACAAATTTGGGGTTTGATATCCAGTATTCTGAAACTGTGGATAAAACCTATAGGCATCAACAAGAAAAGTTGGGGTTTGTTATCATAGAAGCTAAAAAAAATCGTGATTAATCAATTAAGTCAACCGCTAATTAGCGTTATAATCCCGACTCATAACCGACCTGATTTCTTAAGAAAAACTATTCAATCAATCTTAGATCAAACATATAGCAATATAGAAATAATTATAATTTCTAATGGATATAATATTGAAAATGCAAAAGTAGCCGCTAGTTTTCTAGATCCTAAAATAATTTATGTAGAGCAAGAAAATTCCGGTGGTCCAGCCTCTCCGCGCAATCATGGAATACGTATAGCAAAAGGGGAATTTATTGCATTTTGTGATGATGATGATTTATGGATGCCTGATAAATTAACCAAACAAGCTGCTATATTATTGAATAATGCAACACAAGATGTTTGTTATACCAAAATGTTACGTTTTGACGAAACTAATAAAGAATGGAGCGTTGCACACGAGGAATGTGCAGCTGATTTAAGTTCATTATTATATGTAAATACTGTGCCAATATCTTCGTTAATGATTAAAAAAAAGTTGATGGATCAAATTGGTGGATTTTGCGAATCAAAAATAGTGGGATTTTCAGAAGATTATGAATTTATACTAAGATGTGCTGGAATAACAAAGTTTGCTTATATAGATGAATATTTAATTAAATATTGGTCTGGCAACAATAGAACAACTTTTATTGAAAAAACTGCCACCACTTTACATCATCTTTGTTATTTAAAAGGTATAATGGGCTGTTATTATTTGCAAATAATCAATAATAA
The DNA here is from genome assembly GCA_903822055.1 of uncultured Francisellaceae bacterium. Classification (GTDB taxonomy): domain Bacteria; phylum Pseudomonadota; class Gammaproteobacteria; order UBA6186; family Azoamicaceae; genus UBA6186. The sequence goes on from CAIJNR010000088.1 coordinate 26,187, forward strand.
CATAAAGCTCAGAAGAGTTTTATTGCCATTGTTATATCAAATCAAGATAACTTGTAAAATTTTACTTTATATGTGGTTTATAAATACAAAAAAACTTTTCAAAACATATTTAACCAAATTGTATTAAGGGTATCATATAAATGTATTTAAGCAATTTAGAAATCAAAAACAAACAAAATTTATCGTTATATGTTTTTTACGGTATGTTTATCTTGTTTTGTTTCGGTTTGATTTTTGTTTATCCGGTTTTTGATTATTTGACATTAAAAAATGATACCCATTATTTTAGGTTTGTTGAAATGATATTAAATTCAACAAAATGGCTTTATCAACTTGATTTTTCTAATGCTACTTGTGATGATGGTTTAACCGATATAACAACATATCGTTCAATTGGATATCCATTAATTACTGCATTATTTAAGTTGGTTTTTGATAATTTATGCGTTCATGCGATTTTAGTATTTCAAGTATTATTATGGTGTTATAGTTCTTGGGTATTTTGGAATTTTTTAGATGAATTTGGATTTGTAAAATTTTTCAAATGGATTTTTATTTTAAGCTATTTGACAGGTTTTGGTTTTGTCTCACAATTTATGTATTGTACCGACGCCATATTTACAAGTATTTTTACTATCTTAATTATATGTTGTGCTGGATTGATTCTTAAAGGCCAAATTTATATAAAAACAAAATTATTAGAATATGGAACAATATTATTATGTTGCTTTTTAATTAGAGAATCAACTTTAATGCTTGCGCCAATATTTATTAGTATGTGGTTTCTTGATATAAAAAATATTTGCTCGAAGAATAAAATAAAAGAAACAATTAGTAGTATAATAGTATTTTTTATGCCGTTAGTTTTATTTGTTTCTCTGCAAGCTTCTTGGAATTATTATAGAAGTGATGGGGATTTTTTTGTTACTTTAGGGGCTAGAACTGCATTATTAATTCCGATAGAATTTGCTATACTTTCTGATCAGAAAGTATTAAATAATAGTGTTCTTTTTGACGAAGAAGACAAAAATTTAATTCGTGAAAAAATTAAGAAATTTTCTATTACAAAGTCTAGTTTAATTCGTTCATGGAGTAACATATGGGAATATATGTTACCTATTCGTGAAGTACAAAAAAAACATTCTTTA
>CAIJNR010000089.1 GCA_903822055.1 uncultured Francisellaceae bacterium
AATAACTGTAAAAGTTTTTTACGCAGCGCAGTCTCTTAGCTAACAGAATATAACAACGAGAGAAGTAATATGACAATAATGGTTTTTGATATAGAAACTATTCCTGATGCGGTAAGTGGGCAACTGATCAATAAAATAGATCCTAATTTAGAGCAATTAGATGTTATTAAAATCATGCATTCTATTAATAGACAAAAAAAAAATGGTTCAGAATTTTTACCACATTATTTACATAAAATTGTTGCTATTTCCGTCCTGGTTCACGATGAAGATTTTTTGAAAGTATGGTCTTTAGGGAATATTTCTGATCTAGAAAATCAATTATTAGAAAGATTTTTTCATGGGTTAGAAATTTATCAACCAACATTAGTTTCTTGGAATGGGATTGGTTTTGATTTACCAGTTATTCACTATAGATCCTTGTTGCATCAAGTGGTTAGTAAAACTTATTGGGAAACTGGAGAACATAGATCAGAATTCAAGTGGAATAATTATTTTAATAGATACCATTATAGGCATATTGATGTTATGGATTTATTATCTGGTTATCAAAAATCAGCTGTGGCTTCTCTTGATCATATTGCTATCATGTTAGGTCTGCCTGGTAAAATGGTATTAACTGCTGATCAGGTTTTAAATTGTTATTTGGAGCAAGATCTACAGAAAATAAGAAATTACTGCGAGATTGATGTACTAAATACTTATTTGATATTCCTAAAAATGCAATATATGAGAGGCATTCTTAATCAAGAAAGTTATATATCTTCATGTAAATTATTGAAAAACCACCTAGAAAAAACAAATTTAAAGCATTTTAATGAATTTTTAACAAGTTGGTTTGGTGATTGAGCGATTATAAAACTTAGTAACACAATTTAATACTTGATTAGCATTATCCACGATTTGAAATAAATTTAAATCTTTGCGGTCTATCATGTTTTCACTAACTAGTCGTTCTTTAAACCATGTGATTAATCCTTCCCAATAATCTTTACAAACCAAAATAATTGGGATTGGTTTGGTTTTTTTTGTTTGAACTAAAGCCAAGATCTCTGCCAATTCATCTAATGTACCAAAACCACCTGGTAAAACTATATAGGCCGTGGCATATTTAACAAATAATACCTTTCTAGTAAAAAAATGACGAAACTGAATGGAAATATCTTGATAATTATTAGATTGTTCTTCTTCTGGTAATATTATATTCAATCCAACACTATATGACTTACCTTGATATGCACCAAAGTTGGCAGCTTCCATAATGCCACCACCACCACCTGTTACTACAGAAAAACCAGCATCAGATAGTTTTTTAGCAATGGATTGAGCTAAAGCATAATATTTATTATTTTTATTAATTCTAGCTGATCCAAATATACTTACGGATGGTTTAATAGGGTATAAGCGTTCATACCCATCTACAAGTTCTGCCATAATTTGAAATATTTTCCAAGATTCTTTGGCTAGTGCCCCATCATTAATTATTGGCAACTTGGGGCGTAATTGTTTTGGTGCGCTTGTTTTACTTGATTTTTTTTTCATATTTAATAACATTCATCCATTGGTAATTATTATTTAATTACTATAGCATCTTAAATCCAATAATCTAAAGGAATTTAAAAGTGATGAAAATAATATTATTGGGTCCGCCTGGATCAGGTAAGGGTACCCAAGCTGAGTTGTTATGTAAAGAATTTTCTATTGGTCATATATCTACTGGAGAGATATTGCGTCAAGCAATCCTTAAAAATACTAGATTGGGATTCCAGGCTAAACAGGCAATAGATGCTGGTAAATTAGTAGCTGATGATCTAATAAGTAATTTGGTGGCTGAAGAAATAACTAAGTCTAGCTGTGCTAAAGGGTTCCTTTTAGACGGATTTCCACGTAATTTAATCCAAACTAAGTCTTTAGAACAATCTGGTGTAGTTATAGATTTTATTATTTATCTCAATGTGGCAGATCAAATTATTGTAGAAAGGTTGTCTGGTCGACTGTATCATCCTGGCTCTGGTCGTATTTATCATGTAAAACATAATCAACCGAAACATTCAAATGTAGATGATATAACAGGTGAACCATTAATTACTCGGTTGGATGATCAAGAACAGATTATCAGTCAACGCTTATTAGTGTACCATCAAAGTACTGAACAAATGATCGAGTGGTATCAAACCAGAGAACCTGAAAAATTTATCGAAATAGACGCGTCCAGAAAAAAGGCTGAAATTTTCAAGGAAATTATAGATTTTGTTCGCAGAGGTTCTGCTGAAAGAAAGAGAAATTAATTGATTGCAAAAAAAAATTAACTTTTTTTGTTTTTTATTATGTATATATGTAATATTTATGCTATGTTTTGTATTAACGATTTAATTCTGGATAGCCTTGGGAGATTGATCATGGCAAGTGTAAAGAAAACAGCTGTAAGAAGTAAAGTTAAGAAAACTGGTGGTGCTAGGAAGGCGAAAAGAAAATCGCCTGCTAAAAAGATGCATGCTAAAGTAGTTGCAAGAAAAGTTTCTCACAAGAAACCTTCTGCCAAGAAAAAAGTTGGTAAAAAAGCTACTAAAAAATCATCTGCACATAAAAAAACTGCAAAAAAACACACCGCTAAAAAGTCTAGAGCTAAAAGCCGTAAACCAGCTTCTAGAAAAAAGGCAGTGCATCGCTCCAGGGCGAAAGCAGTTAAAGTTACCAGGGTTCAGCTTGCTTAATTAGCTGTAATTCAAACCTTCAGATAGAACCATCTTGTTGTATAAATAAGGTGGTTCTGTTTTTATACTGTTAATATTATTAATTAATTGACTGTGCAAAGAACTTTTACTTTTAAATGAGCGTCTGTTTGAGCGTAGCGAGTTTAGCGAGTGAAAAAAGTAAAAGTTCTTTGTATAGTCCTAAAAGAACATTTTTTATGAGTAGTATCAATATTTTAGGATTAGAGGCGTCTACTAACAATTGTTCTGTTGCCTTAAATTACTCTGGAATTATAGAAGAAGTTGCTTCACTTTCAGAGATAGAACGTTCTCAAAAATTACTCACAATGATTGAAAAATTATTAAATCAAGTTTCAATGACTACAGATGAATTGACAGCACTAGCATTTGGTGCAGGTCCAGGTAGTTTTACTGGTTTAAAAATTGCAAGTTGTGTAATTCAAGCATTAAGTCTTATATATAAAAAACCAATTATTAAAATATCTACTTTATGGGCATTAGCCTTACAAGCACACGAACAATTCGGAGCTACATTAATAATGCCTTGTATAGATGCTAAAATGGGGCAAATATATTATGGGATCTATAAATTTGATCCTAGTGCAGATCCGATACCGTTACCAATACAAGAAGATGCTTTAGCTAAACCTGAAGAGGTAGAGTTGTTAGAGCAAAATTTATTAGTAATTGGTGATGGAGCAAATATATTACAACAAAAAATACAATTAAGTTTAGGTACTACATTAAAAGTGGAATCTACAAATATATATCCAAAAGCTGCTAGTATTGTCAAACTTGCCAGCTATTTGTATAAAAAATATGGTATAATATCTAATAATACCGATCCTATTTATTTACGATTATATGATTAATGGATAAAAAGTTAGTATGCGATGTTATGCTTATTCCTTTCCTAGTACTTTTAATGTAAAAAAAATAATTAGTTTATTATCAAAAGATTATGATGTTTCTGAATTAGGTGGAGTAATTTATTTTTCACCACATCTTCCTAATAATATTATTATTCCTAATGGGGATATATTTATTTTTCCATATGGGGCTATGGTTTGTTGGGGGATACCAGAAACATTAGAAAAACAACTAATCATTAGTTTGGCGGAATGTTTTGCTGAGAGGCTTGGGGCAGAGGATGATGATACATTTTCTTATAGTTATGCTGAGAAAGCTAAAATTACTGCAGATCATATTGTTTTACCAAACGATCATACTAGAACTAAATTAGCTTTTTCTCATGGATTTGCACAGTCTGTTAAATTAGGTGGTTTTGAAAATACTATTCAGGGAATTATAGAGCATACTAAACAGTTACCTCAAAATTTAGCTACCAAAGGAAAGATCTTATTATCTAGAAAACAAATTCGTAAGTTAATGGGACGTATTTTTATAGATCGTGATTCTATAAATTTACATTTAGATTTATTAGATGTGCCAAATTTCTTTTGGGATGAGCCAGACTTAGAGGCTATTCATGAAATGGTTATTAAATATCTAGATCAAGAGAAAAGGGTAGCTATTTTAAATCAAAAGCTTAGTGTTATTCAGCAATTATTGGATATGTTAGTGAATGAATTGCATGTACAACATTCTTCTAATTTAGAGTGGATAATTATTGTATTGCTTTGTATAGAGATATCTTTGGCTTTATTTCATTAGAGACAATATTCCGTATATGAAAATTAATTTACTAATTTAGGCCTCACCCAAACACTCCCTAGCTAACAACTTCCCTTAAAATATTATTAATAGATGTTTTACTTAAAGTTTGTGCATCTACTTTTTTAACAATTACTGCACAATACAAACTGCATTTACCATTCTTGGCTGGCAAACTACCGGGTATAATTACAGATCCGCTAGGTACTCTACCATATATGATAGTGTCAGTTTCTTTATCATAAATTTTAGTCGATTGCCCAATAGAAACCCCCATAGAAATTACAGAATTTTTTTCGACTACTACTCCTTCAACAATGGAAGAACCTGCACCAATAAAACAATTATCTTCAATAATAGTTGGATTATCTTGCATTGGCTCTAATACTCCACCGATGCAAACCCCACTAGAAACATGTACATTTTTACCAATTCGTGCACAAGAACCTATGGTTACCCAAGTATCTATCATGGAACCATCATCAACAAAAGCTCCAATATTTATGTAACTTGGCATGATGATAGTATTTTTACCAATATATGCACCAGATCTAATACACGCTGGTGGTACAATTCTAGAACCAATAGATTGCATTAATGTTAAATCAGCATTTTTAAAACGAGGTGGAATTTTATCAAAGTAATTATGTGTTGAACCAGAAATGAGTTTGGCATCATTAACTATAAAACTTAATAAGATGGCTTTTTTGATCCATACATTAGTTTTCCACTCATCATTAATTCTTTCTGTAACTCTTAATTCTCCAAGTTCTAATTTATTTAAAATGTTTTTAAGGATCGGTTGTAGAGAAAGTTTTAAATTTAGTTTTTCAGAACTATGTAATGCAGAACGTTGCTCATAAGCATCCTCTATTAATTGAATGTTTGTCAATTCTAGATCAGTTAATTCGGTATTTTTTTTGTTATTGGGCATGATTTATTGTATCCTATCGAACTTATGCGGTTATATACAGTTTTTTAATAGGCCATATAAGGATATTATATGAGCGATTTATTACGAATTGCAATTGTTTTTGCTATATATTCAATGGTTATTTTAATTATTGCTTTTATCGGTAAATATATAACAAAAAATTTATCAGACTATATTTTAGCTGGTAGAAGATTAAGCGGTCCAGTTGCGGCATTAGGAGCAGGGGCTTCCGATATGAGCAGCTGGTTAACTATGGCATTGCCTGGTCTTATATATATGTATGGTCTTAGCAATATTTGGATGCCGATCGCTCTTTTTATTGGTCAGTGGAGTAATTGGATATTTGTTGCTAAACGCTTACGTATTTATACAGAAATCTCTAATAATTCTCTTACTTTACCGTCTTATTTTTATCATCGTTTTCAAGATCACAAAAAAATTTTACGATTAGTAACTGGTATTACCTGTATAATTTTTTTCACTTGTTATGCAGCAGCTGGATTTATGTCTGGTGCAGTGGTTTTGCAAATAATTTTTGGTTTGGAGTATGTGCCTGCATTAATAATTAGTTCTACAGCTATTATTTTATATACCTCTATAGGTGGATTTTTAGCAGTAAATTGGATCGATTTTTTCCAAGGTAGCTTAATGTTTATAGCGTTATTAATCGTACCTGTTGTAACAATAAATCATTTAGGGGGTATAGAAATAGCAACTATGCTCACCAAGAAAATTTACCCTCAACATTTACAAATGTGGAATAATGTACCTGGTTTAACTTTAATTTCTTGTGTTGCCTGGGGGCTTGGTTATTTTGGGCAACCACATATAAATATTAGGTTTATGGCTATTAGATCGATTAATGAATTACCTACGGCAAGACGGATCTGTATGAGTTGGATGCTGTTGTCTTTATTGGGTGCAATAGCCACGGGTTTTTTTGGGGTGGCGTTTTATGGAGAACAAACTTTAAGATTGCCAGAAACAGTATTTATTACTTTATCTAAACAATTATTCAATCCTTGGATGACAGGTGTTTTATTGTCGGCAGTACTAGCTTCGATTATGAGTACAGTATCTGCACAAATTTTAATAACTACAAGTATTATAATAGAAGATTTATATCATCCGTGGAAAAAAACTGTTACTGATCAAAAATATCTATTTTTTAGTAAATTGATCATGATATTTATTTCGATAGTTGCTATTTTTATAGCAACTAACCCTAAAACTATTTTGCACGCGGTAGCATTTGCATGGTCGGGGTTGGGAGCTGCATTTGGACCAACAATAGTATGTAGTTTATATTGGCGTAGGATGAATTTACCTGCTGCAATTTTTGTGGTAGTTGTTGGTATGTTGGCAGTTATTATTATACAACCATTTTTGAGACATCCAGATTTAATGCCAGGATTTGTAATCTTACCAGGATTTTTATTAAGTACTATAGTGATTTTTATTGTTGGGAATTTAACTGCTAAACCACCTCAAAAAATTTTAGATAAGTTTGATATGATGTTGTCTAAAATTAATATTAAAAAATAATTAACAATTTTTATAATATATAAACTGCAATTAGATTGATAGATTTCATGTTTTTAACAATTTCAACATTATCAATTTTATTACTAACTTTTTGGTAAGTAAACAAAGCATTTAGTGCAAAATCATCATTAAAAGCGTATTGTGCCCCACCTTTAACACGCCAATTAAATTTATTTTTAATGTATACATCGTCAACGTTATTGCCTTTTTGTAGGATGAACCGTCCTACTCCTGCTCCAGCAAAAAGATTTATTTGTTCTATTATTGGTATAAATTTAATTAAATCTATATAAGTATTTCTAACTTTATAAGTTTTTTCAGGTTCCCATACGATTTTTCTATTAAAACTATATCCAGTTTCTATAGCAAAATTATAATGAAATTTTATTCCAACAGTTGCTAATAATAGCCCTACACCTTTACTTCTTACATAATTATTAGATGGAATATTGCTTCTATTGATACCGTATTTGCTGTAACCAAATCCTGCTCCTACGTAAAATTTAAAATCATCTATGGGTTCGCTGGTTGCATTATTTGCAACGATGATTAAACTAAAAATCAATATTGTTAAAAATTTATTTTTCTGGATCATTAGATGGTTTAAATAATTCTGATTCAAAATTAATAATCTTTTCAGCCAATGATAATTCATCTATTACTAATGATTTGTCCAATATAGCCTGTTTTATTTGTGCAACTTTTTTAAAATCAACTTGAGGTTGTCCTGCTAACTGCCCAGCAATCATTTGGATAAATTCTGGTTGTAAGTAAAAATCAATTAAATCTTCATCACAATTTGATGGTTTTTTAGATTGTTCTAAGATCTTATGCTCCATATTCCACCTTTTCTAATAAATTTGAAGTTAATACAGTATCTTGTTTAACAGAAGTTTTTAAGATTAATCCAACAACTTCGTTTGGATCGGCATAATAGTGATCTTTTAATTGTAATACATTAATTTTTCTACGTATTAAATCTTCCTTATTCATAACATGTAATTTTGGTAATGATTTTTTAGCTGATATTACGTGGGCAAAAAATTTTATATTTACAGGTACATATACTTTCCAACTGTTTTCGTCTTTACATTCGGCTATAATGGTGGCTCTTTGATTAACACTAGAATAAATTGGGAAAGAGTATGCAATATCTGTACTGCAAGTTTTATTGTTAATAGATTTATTGTTTAATATTTTTATAGATATGGTTTTTAAATCTACAGTTTTGTGTTGTTTTTGTATTTCTTGTTTAAGAAAAGTTTTTGCACCTTCTGTTATGTCTATTTGTATTGGATAACTATAAACATTAATAGATAATATTAACAAGCTTACGAAAGTAAAATTTTTTAATGAAAAAGTTTTCACATTATAGATCCCTTATATCTGTTTTTATTCCTAATTTTCTTTTTCAATAACTATTATTAGTATAATGAACTATTGGTGTAATTGCCCACTATTAACTACGACCACAATAATTCAAATATATGATAATAAATAGGTCTGAATAAAAAATGTTTCATTTAATACCGTTTGGTATTTTTTCTACTAACTCACTCCATGCCTTTTCCCATCCATGGTAATGATCTAATTTGCTTAATACCATATATGTAGCACAGTTAGTATGTTTAAAATTATTAATTTTAGCAACAAAGTTTTTTACTACATAAACAGGGATAATTTGATCATGTTCTCCAATATAATGAATTTGAGGAATATGGCTTATATTTTCTGTAAAATTAATTAAATTTAATGATTGATCTAATTTAGTGGTTTTATGAAAATCACTAACTGCATCATGATCTAAATTACCAGCGATTGTACGTAACGATTTTATATCATGCCTATGACTAGCTATAATTCCAGCAATGGTAGCACCTCCTGAGTAGCCAACTAGGTGTATTCCATTCCCATCTTTATTTTCTTTAAATACAAAATTTTTAAAATTATCTATTACTTCGTTAATAGAATCTACTACTTGTTTAGAATATCTAGCAGTAGACCAATATTTAGATGAACAGTTTTGATCTAAATTTAATTCTGTAAATTGGCAAGGTCTAGCTATATAAATTACATTAGGGTGTTTATCTATAGCTGCTAACTTTAAAGTAAGTGGATCATCAGGAGTTGGATTGCTGGAGAGCCTATATTTAGAAACCCAAGCTTTACCATCACCCTCTATATATACAAACAATGGTTTAGAAGCGTCAATTTTATTATTAGAGCGTACATAACTTGTGATTATAAAATTTTTAGTAGTATGTAATTGCTTATGCATATTAGCACGAAGTGCTATTTTGTTAGGATCAGTTTGACAACCTGTTATATTAATCGTAATAATTAATAATATAAGATTTAATAAAAACATTAATTTTTTAGTGTTAAGGTCCGTCCAAAAATAACTTTTACTTTTAAACGAGCGTCTGTTTGAGCATAGCGAGTTTAGCGAGTGAAAAAAGTAGAAGTTGTTTTTGGACGGGCCCTTAATCTGTGTTTTTATTATGTTTCTCCAATTGGATCAATATTTATTTCTAAAATCTCTTGAGCATCATTTTGCCTGTATGGTAAAAATCCTCCAGCTTGCATATGCCATAATTGAGTATAATGCCCATTTAACTCTAGTAGTTTTTCGTGAGTACCTTCTTCAATTATTTGGCCATCTTTAAATACTAAAATTCTATCCATTGTGTATAAAGTTGATAAACGATGTGCAATAACAATAGTAGTTCGATCTTTCATTAAATAATCTAGACTTTCTTGAATTTTTTTCTCAGTAACAGAATCTAAACTAGAAGTGGCTTCGTCTAAGATTAAAATAGGAGCATTCTTAAGAATAGCTCTAGCGATAGAGATACGCTGCCTTTGTCCACCAGATAATTTAACTCCCCTTTCTCCAACTAACGTATCATATTGAGAAGCTAATAATTCTATAAAATCGTGACAGTGAGCTTTTTTAGAAGCATCTATGACCTGTTCTTTAGATGCTTCTAAATTACCATATTGAATATTTTCAAATAAAGTACGGTGCAAAAGTGATGGATCTTGTGGGACCATGGCTATTTGTTCTCTTAAGCTGTCTTGATTAATGCTGGCAATATCTTGTCCATCAATTAAAATTTTACCAGAGTTAGGATCATATAAACGTAAAATAAGACTGACAAATGTGGATTTTCCGCTACCTGAAAATCCTACTAGTCCAACTTTTTGGCCACCGGGGATAACAATAGATTTATTTGTGAAAATATGAGATTCACTTTCATAACTAAAATTAACAGTATCAAAAGTAATTTCACCATTAGTTATTTTTATAGGTGGAGCAGAAGGGAGATCTGTTAATTCGTGAGGGACACTAATAATAGATAATGCTTGTTTACATAATCCTAAATTTTCAAAAAATACTACACAATAACTAGAAATCAACCATAACGAATGAACTACTGTATAAGATAGTGAAAAAATAATAGAGAAATCTCCAATTGTAATTAGGGATTTTGATTTTGCATAAATTAGTGTGCTGATCATGCTGCCAAGCAAGATAGTCACAAAAATACTCTGCAAGTATTTAACTTTAATCATATACCATTGTAATGATTGATGCTTTAAACGTGACTCGGAAACATATTTTTCTAAATACTGTTTTTCATAACGACATCGACTAAATAATTTTACAGTAATAATATTTATAATTCCGTCAGATACCTTACCCATGCAGGTGCTGTTTGTTTCGGAGAAAGTAGAAGAAAGTTTAAGGGTTTTTTTAGTGAAAAACGCTATGCTTCCTAAATATATTAAAGACCATATTGCTAGAATTATTCCAAAAAATGGATGTACAAAGTACATACTAATAACAGCAATCGCTGTTGTGGTAACTTCGCTGAACAACGGAGTGATCATTTGTTCTAGGACAGCTGTTGCACCTTTTGCCATATCTGAAATTTTGTTAGCTAATGTGCCAGCATGGTTATTTTGAAAATAACGATATGCATGTTGTTGAACGTAAGCATACATAGATTTGATAATATCAGCTCGGATATTAGTTGTTGATTTTAATTTTAAGTAATCATAAGTAGCAAGAGCTATTTGGTTTAATTGATCTAAAGAAACCAACATAACGGCAGGAATAATGACGTAAGACCATAAACTTACTCCTAGTTCTGGTTGGTAAGCTGTAACATCATCAATAATACGCCCCATCAGGTATGCATTGACTGACACTGCAAAACTATCGAACAGTTGAGTACACAACTGACCAGCGAAAATAAGGCGATATGGTTGCATAAAAGCCCACAAGAATGTGACCAAGTTGCGTGGTAAGTGGTCTACTTTTTTGCCCATATTGCTTTCCTGAATATTCTTGAAAAGATAGATCTTTATGCAAAAACATCTAAAATGCAATTTATTTATATCTAAGAGAAAATAATTGATGTTACAAGTATAATTTAATAACAATTTAAAGTTTTAGGATAATTAAAAAATCAGGGAAGGTTGGCTATGAAGAAAATGGATATTTTTAAACAAAAATTAAAGGCACTAACCCTGCCTCCAATTGATATAGCAGCTAGTATGTTTCTACCTTATACTTGTTATCGTGAATTATCTAGGACACCTATTCCACCCTACCTTAAGGTACCTGTAGATTTAACTTACTACCAACCAATTGTTGATTTGAAAAAACCCGACGAATTAATAACAACTGGTCAATTACACGAAAAAGAAACAGTTGATTTAAGCACATGGTATGATTCAGGAGATGATGGCGAATTTTTTGAACCACATCGTGTTCCTTCGTTAAATATATTGGAAACCTTGAGCCAACACAAATTAACCGATGATTCAAAAAAATTAGATAAATTAGCAGAGCCACCAAAACCAAAAAAATCAATAAGCAGCGACTTAGAAGAATATTCAGATTATTGTAGTGAGTTTTCTGGACAAACTACCACTCCACGTCATAGATTTTGAACTAATCCAACTTTTTTTAAAACATACGATCCTGGAGCATCTTTTAAAATATTTGTTCTTTTATGTGCGTCTGAATTTAAAATATTTATTTTTTCTGAATCAATATTTGTTAACCAATTTACCCAATATGGCCACCAAGAACCCGGATGTTCTTTAGCCTCTTTAAGCCATACATTTGGGTTTTTGGGCATGTGGATGTTTGTCTTAAAAGAATACTTATTGTCGATTGGTGGATTAAGAAGGCCTTTTACATGCCCAGAAGTTGATAGTACAAATTGTACTTTACCGCGATAAAGTCGTGCTCCAGCATATACTGATTGCCAAACAGTAATATGATCTGTTTCTCCAGCAAGAGAAAAAACAGGTATAGTAATTTTATTTAAATCAATTGAGATCCCTTTTATTTGAATACCATTTGGTTTACATAATTTATTTTTAAAACACATATCACGCAAGTAAAAATTATACATTTTTGCAGGTATATGAGTACTATCAGAATTCCAATATGATATATCAAATGCTTTTAATGGTTTATCTAAAAGGTAATTGTTAATGATATATGGCCAAATCAAGTCGTTAGGACGTAATGTGTTAAATGCCATACTTAATAAACGACCATCTAGGTAGCCTTTTTTATTCATCAAGTTTTCTATAAAATTTAATGATGCGTCATTAACTAAAGCACCAATGTTTCCTAAATTAGAGAAATCAAGTAATGACATAAAATGTGTGGCACTTAAAATTCGTTGATCATTTAATTGTTGCATGTACGAGATAGTGCAGCCTAACATAGTTCCACCTATACAATATCCTGCTAAGTGTATGCCTTTACATAAATTAATTTTAGTAATTACATCAATAGCTTTTAATGGACCATCTATAACATAATCAGCAAATTCTTGATCAGCAAGTTTTGAATCAGGATTAACCCAGGAAATCATGTAAACAATAAATCCTTGTGCAACCAACCATTTAACTAAAGAATTGTTTGGTGATAAATCTAATATATAATATTTATTAATACATGGTGGAATTAATAAAATTGGAGCTTGATAAACTGTTTTTGTAGTAGGTGAGTATTGAATCAACTCCATCAAATCATTTTGATAAACAACCTTGCCTGGTGTAATAGCTAGATTTTCTCCAACACTAAACGCCGATAAATCTGTAGTTCTTATGTTAAAATAACCATCATTAAAAACTAAATCTCTTAAATAATGTTCTATGCTTTTAAATAAATTTTTTCCTATATTTTCAATTGTTGTATAAAGTAGCTCTGGGTTTATAGCTAAAAAATTTTGAGGTGCGTTGGCGTCTAATAAATTATTGAAGTAAAAAACTAACCGACGTTTTTTATTTGTAGCAAAATCTGGAACAGAATCCAACAGCTTTAACCAATATTTTTTAAACAAAAAATATACTTTGTTTGAGTATATAAAATAATTATTATTTGACAAAACTTCATTTTGGGAAGAACTATAAATTTTTAAATGTTCTTGCAAAAAATCTTCTTGAATTTTAAGTAAAATATTGGATTTTAGGGTGAGCTTGGAAAAAGCTTCAATCAAGATATCAAGTCCTGGTAAAATTTGCAAAAAATCTAAAAGTGATTTTTGGGTTGTTGATATATTATCTTGGTTAGTTAAAAATTCAGTTTTATAAAGATCTAATAGTTGAACTAACAAGTGGTTAATATTTAAACTAATTTCTTCGAAATCCTGTTTCATAATGTATAACATCCTGATGTACTAATTACACATGAGTTTTCGGTTTCTAAAAAATAATGAGAGCTGTTTTTGAGCCTTGCGGACCAAGACGAGTTCGCGAATTGTTTTTTAGAAACCGAAAACTCATGGTTGTAGGTATATACACAATATAGTTAATAGTTCATAAGTTGCCAAATTTATGTATGAACCCTAAACTAGTCATGTATATTCTTAGAAATATACACAACCAATGATTACAGAAACATGGAGGTATTATGAAAGGAAAAATTGCACTAGTTACAGGTGGCATGGGTGGAATAGGAACAACAATCGCCCAACAGTTAGCGCAACGTGGAGCAACAGTGGTTGTTACTTATCATAGAGATCCAAAACTTGCAGTTAGTTGGCAAGAGGAACAAAAAAAATTAGGTTATGAATTTTTAATTACTCAGTCAGATATTAGTAATTTTGAATCAGCAGCTGCTATGGCGATGGATGTGATCCAACAACAAGGTAAAATAGATATTTTAGTAAATAATGCTGGCATAGCCGAGGATACTACTTTAGCCAAAATGTCTCTTGAACAATGGACAAAAGTCATTAATGCAGATCTTAATAGTTTATTTAATGTGACACGAAATATTATTTCTAAAATGATTGAAGTCAAATATGGTAGAATTATTAATATTTCCTCAGTAAATGCACAAAAAGGTCAATTTGGACAAACTAACTATACTGCCGCTAAAGCTGGTATTCATGGTTTTACTAAATCTTTAGCATATGAGGTTGCTAAAAAAGGTATAACAGTTAATACGGTTTCGCCTGGCTATGTTAAAACTGCAATGATGGATAAAATAGCACCAGATATTCTTGCTAAAATTATTGAACAAATTCCAGCAGGTAGGTTAGCCTTACCAGCAGAGATAGCTAGTATGGTCAGTTTTTTAGCTTCAGAAACCTCTGCTTATATAACTGGTGCTAATTTTGCTATTAATGGTGGTCTACACATGTTTTAAGCGATTGATTATTTGCGATTATACGCTTAATATTGCTAATTTTGGTCAATTAAATTATGAAAAACAAATTTATACTAAAACCACATCTAATTGCACTTATATTTTTAGGTTTTAATTCTGGTTTTGCCTTTATTTTACCAGGCTCCACGCTTATGATGGCCCTTTCTTTTTCTGGTTTTTCTGCAGCTTTTATTGGATGTTTGTTTTTATCTAGTTTTCCATATTCTTTAAAAGTACTTTGGGCACCATTGATGGATTATTATGCCATACCAGTTTTGGCTAAGATGGTTGGGCAGCGCCGCAGCTGGCTTTTAGTTTCTCAACTTGGTTTGTTGTTGTCTAGCTTTGGATTTATTTTGCAGCCAAACAATATATGGTTACTATGTTGTATATCCACGATTTTTGTGTTTTTTGCAGCAAGTCAGGATATTGCTCTCGATGCTTATCGTATAGAAAGATTAGATTCTAGTGAATTAGCCACTGGTACTACATGTTCAACTACTGGATTTAGAGTTGGTATTTTAGTTGGAAGTATGATGCCGCTTTATTTATTAAAAATGCAAGGTTGGTCTATAGCCTTTTTCTCTGTTTCTATAGCATTATTTTTGGCCCCAATAATTACTTTATTGGTTGAAGAACCTGCTGGAGTTAAACGTACTACTAGTAATAATTTACCAAGTCCAATTGAACATGTGCGTTCAGTATTCAAAAGTTTTTTAGATTTTTTACAACGCTCGGACTGGTTTCTTATTGTTTTATTTATCTTCTTTTATAAAGTAGGAGATTCTATACCTAACGCCATGAAGGGGCCTTTGCTTGCATCTTTAGATTTTACTCCAATCGAAACTGCTAATATTTCTCAAGCATATGGGACAGTATTGATGATATTGGGTGGATTTTTAGGTGGAATATTGGTGGCTAAGTTTGGTATTTTTCGTAGTATAATCATTGGTGGAATAGCCCAATTACTATCTCCATTTATGTATACTTGGTTGTCTATGGTCGGACATAGTATTCCAGCTTTTATTATAACTACCACCGTACAATGTCTTGCTTGTGGTTTAGGATCAACTGTTTTAATTATATATGTTTCTAGTTTATGTAAAAAAGGTGGTACAACTGCTACTCAATATGCATTAATTTATTCATTTAGTTCATTGACGCGTACTGTACTTTCTAGTGCCTCTGGCTTTTGTGCAGCTTATATGGATTGGACCACATTTTTTATGTGCGCTACTTTACTTGGGTTGCCAGTATTTTTGATTATCAAAAAATTAACTCCTGTACCAGCAGTAGAGAGTAAAGATATTAGTTAAAATTATTTTTTCAATAAATTCATACTACTTAGATAGCGTTGTTTACCGCGCTGTAGCCCACCTGGCATAGTCAACACAGTTTTTTTATTAATAGCAACTCTTTGCTTATTAATATTAATCGGAGAGAATAACGGCCTCAACCAACTATGTGCAGGATCTTGATCAGTTAAATATTCATTTTGTAATTCCACAAAGGCCATAGGATCATAACCAGCTTTGTAAAGATGATTGAGAATTCTATTATCTGCAGTGTGTGCTGCTGAATCATTCGTACTTGCAAAATCATTTGAATATAATGATTCTAATGATATTGCAAGTACGGTTGCTAATTCTGCTTCATCTTGTAAAGAATCTAATAAACCTTTGCTAATTGTTATGATGTTATGAGAAGTGTGGTTAAATTTTTGATCGTAATTAATTGTTAATGATGGAGTATTACTAGTATTAAAATCAAATATAATATGTACATTTGCTAATTTTACATCATTGCTAACTATCAATAGACGTTTACCAATTCTGCTAATATATTCTTCTATTGCATTAAAATTATGATTATTATGGTGTCCATAGTGTTTATGGTTATTTGTAGAATGTAGTATATCAGAACAACCAGTAATAATTACTGAACAATAAAAGACTGTAATAAATAACTGTTTTATGTTTGGATAAAACAAAGTTACCTCCAATATCGATACTATTAATAATTAATAATATCTGCCGATTGTCGTTAAACTTAAGTAGAAGTAAGACCTTAAGTAGTATATGGTTGCTCTATAAACAGTTAACTAAATGGTGGCGAATATTTTTATATTGATTTGTTATAATAAAAAATATTCTTGACTAATAGCGGAATATGGTCAAAATTAATTATTAGGATAAGTTAGTAGTTTTTTTAAAGGATGTAGCACATTATGGCAAAAGGGACAGTTAAGTGGTTTAACAATCAAAAGGGATATGGATTTATTTGCCCATTAGAAGGTGATAACGAAAAAGAAGAAATTTTTGCTCATTTCTCTTCAATTGTTATGGAAGGCTATAAAAGATTAAATGCCGGACAAAAAGTTGATTTTGAGATAAATAATGGACCTAAAGGCTTGCATGCAATTAATATTCGTTTAGCAGAAGAGTCATAAGAGTACCTCTCCCATCTCTACCAAAGTGGAGATGGGTTAAGTTCAAGGTCATCATGCATATATACATAAAAACCATGAATAGTTAATTTATGGCTTTTTCTCAGTAAATACTATAATTTATTAATCTGACAATTAAATGATCACATTATATATGTTAAATAAATATAAAAAAAACAATTTGTTAAAATATATTTTTTTGTTAATTTTAACTAATAACATATCTTATGCTGAAGAAAAATTCGGATCGGAAACATCTAAAGTTTTAAAAAATTTACAAATACAACGAAAAATATTTATACAAGCAGAAGAAGAATTAAAAAAAAATAAAAATATTAAAAACAATGAGGCTATTGTGCAAAAATTTTCTGCGCAATTATCCAATTACCCACTATATCCATATTTAGAGTTTATGGCATTGCAGCAGTCTATGCAGGATGTAAATCTTGATAAAATGAATAATTTTATTACTCGTTATAAAGATACACCTCTTGCTAAACCACTTAGGGATGCTTGGTTGTTACATAACGCAAGACAAAAAAAATGGAAAGATTTTTTACAAGGATATAAGGAAACAGAGAATACAGAATTAGAATGTTATTTTATTCAAGCACAAAATAGATTTAATAATAATTTGGCACAGTTTGATGAGAAAATAAAAAAAATTTGGCTAAATAGTTCCGCTCAACCAAAATCTTGTGATGTGGTTTTTGATGGTTGGAAACAACAAGGGTTGATGACAAGAGCCATGATTTGGCAAAGAATAAAACTAGCAATTACTGCTAATAAAACTACTTTTGCTAGATACTTGGCATTACATTATTTGCCAAAATCAGAACACCCTGTTGTGGAATTGTGGATTAGAGTTCATGATAATCCATCATTAGTTACTCAAAATCATTATTTTTCAAATAACGTTCATCCGGCTATTCCAGAAATCTTAATATATGGGATCTTAAATGTTGCCAAAAAAGATCCAGAAAAAGCTGTGAAAATCTGGCATGTTTTATCGAAAATACATAAATTTACTGAACGACATTTTCATTATATAGTTAGAGGTATAGCGGTGAGTTTAGCTAAAACATCTCATCCTAGTTCGTGGGAATGGTTAAATAAAATTCCTAGAGATTATAAAGATCAGGAAGTATATAATTTACAATTAGTATTATCTCTTAAGGAAGCTAGATGGGACAATATTATTGAAATATACTCCAATCTTCCAATTAATTTTCAAACTCAAGAAAAGTGGTTATATTGGTATGCTAGAGCATTAGAAATGCATAATCGATCGTTAGATGGTAAAAAGATTTTAATAGATCTATCCGCCAAACGTAGTTATTATGGATTTTTATCAAGTGCTAAATTGTTAAGACCATACAGTTTTAAATTTAAACCAGTTGCTATAAATTCACAGCAAATGAATGTAATTTTAGAAAACAAATCAATTCAACGTGCATACGAGTTGTTAAAACTAGATAGAATTAATAAAGCTTGTCATGAATGGAATTTAGCTTTAAAAACCATGGTGGAATGGGAATTACATGCTGCTGCAAAATTAGCAGATAGTTTAAGTATGCCAAATTGGGCCATTACAGCATTATCTGATGCTAAAGAACAAGATGATTTATCTTTAAGATTTCCTAAATATTATTCTCAACATATTGTTAATGAAGCTAAAAAAAATCAACTAGATCCTGCGTGGGTGTTTGCAGTAACTAGACAGGAAAGCGCATTTAGACCAAATGTAAAATCTTATGCTGGTGCATTAGGATTAATGCAATTAATGCCAAAAACTGGATTTATGGTTGCTCAAGCAATTAATATAAATTTAAGGAACCATAACGATATATTAGATATTAATAACAACGTAAAATTAGGTAGTAAGTATTTGCAATTAATGTTGGGTCGTTATAAAAATTTAGTTGTAGCAACCGCTGCATATAATGCAGGACCTAGTCGCATTCAAAAATGGTTGCCAAATTATGATATTGCAGCGGACATTTGGGTGGAAACTATACCATTCAAAGATACTCGTGAATATGTGCAAAATGTCATGACTTATACTGTAATATATCAAAAATTATTAGGTAATACTCATTACCTTAATATGCCATTAATTAAAAAAATATAAATTATAACATTAACTGTTGCTGAACGTTCCTAGCAGTAACAAAGCATTATACCGATATTTTGCTATAATATAATTACAATAAAAATTCTAACATTCTAACATTCTAAAATTCTACAATTTACTTGTGATTTATATAATTAAAAAATAATCAAAAACAATTAAAACACATGGAGAATGGCATGAGGAAAAAACATAAAAAAAGATCTGCCGAAAATAATGGAGAATTTAAAGGACTATTAGTAGGAATAAATTATAGGGGTACTCGTAATCAACTTGGTGGATGTATAAACGATGCACTTGCTGTGCGTAAGCAACTTATGGCTGCTTATCCAAATGCTAATTTAGACTTAATGACTGATGATACTGATATCAAACCTACTAGAGATAATATTTTAAATAAATTAAAAGACTTAGTTGCCAAGGCTACATCTGGAGATACTATAATGTTTCATTATAGTGGACATGGTAGTCAAGTTCCTGATCTGGAAGGCGATGAAGATGATGGAATGGATGAAACTATTTGTCCTATTAATTTTCTGGACCCACGAACAATATCACGTAATGGTCGTACTTTAAGAGTGGATAGCCAAATTACCGATGATGAAATTCATAAGATAATTTCTGATGTTCCTCATGGAGTTAAATTTTTGATGTTATCTGATTCGTGCCACTCTGGTTCAATTGCTGATCTAAAAAATGATTTTGATCATTATCAAGGACCAAGTACGTGGGAATATGACACAACGTTACCTACGGCTACTCCTGCTAATGCTACTTCTTCTTTTTCTTCATATACCCCAACTCAGTTACCGCAGGCTGTAGCACAGATACCACAATCAATAGAAGCTGCGATTATTTATTGTAAAGCTGCATGGACGTATGTGCGTGGAATTCAAGAAGTATGGTTAACTCCAGTTGATGACATCTTATACGAAGAATTTGGTCATAAAAAATGTGTTGTTAAAATGGCAAACACTGCTATACCTCATTGCTTACTTGCTAATCCTAATAAACCACAATATTTCAATACTACTTTTAAAAAATTAACAAATGGAAATTATCAAGTATCATCTACACAACTTGGGATCAGTAATATAATTATTACGTCATCTGTGCGATCAGCTATAAGTTTGTCTCAGTTGTATGAGGCAATTGCTACTGGTAATCTATATAGTCCTCCAGATCAGAGGGAATTAACGCCAAATTTTTATCAACTACCTAATAGACGTGATTTATCGGAACCAGGGTTGGTAACTTCTCATTATGATGAAGTTAGTGGAAAACATCATCATGTGCATAAATTAACTGGTAAAAAAAGAACATTAAACATGAGGGCCCCTAATAGTTGTAATGGTGGTGAATTACGAGTTATTAGTGGTTGTAGAGACAATGAAACTTCTGCAGATACAGGTACGAATGGTGCTTGTACTCTTGCATTTTTAGAAACAGTAAAGTATATGGGAGGATTACCAAATTTTTTCTCTAAGATATTTAGCCATAATGTGGAAGATTTAAAATTAATCCAAGATAATATTAATCATTGTTTGTCTAATTTTGGATTTACTCAACAACATCCTACAGTTAGTTGGGATCATTCGCATTCTAATAGAAATGTTACAGATCCTATGGACAGTTATAATTATAACGCAATGCCGCTATATCGTTCATTACCTAGTTACAGCCAAAGGGTGTTGTATAATTATCCTGTAGCTAATCAGAGACAAGCATTTGATGGTTATCCAGCAACAAATACCGATGAGTTAACTTATGTGCCAAGTAATCAAGAACCTTTATACGTGAAGTATCTACGTCGATATTAATAGAAAATTTCTCCCTCAATAGCTGTCCACACCATCTAAAGTTTACTTTGGGTGGTGTCTTTAAAAACTATGTTCTCTAACGTATAATTCTCCCGATGATGTACGATTATATAGATCTAAAATTACCAAAAGTTATAACCAAAAATCTTTATATAGGAAAAGTATTACCAAATGCTTATAGCCTAGTACTGGCTACTATTGCTCAAAATTATACTGGGTTGTTAGTGGTATTAGTCGAAGATTTTAATATTGCTTATCAATTGGAGGCTCAATTACAAACTTTTATCTCAGTTGAGCAGAGATCTATAATTAATATTTTGCATTTTCCAGACTGGGAAACATTGCCTTATGATAATTTTTCTCCCCACCCAGAAATTGTTTCTGAACGACTAGCTACTTTATATACCTTACCAACGGTTGAACGTGGTATTTTAATTGTACCAATGGTCACTTTAATGCATAAATTATGTCCAATAGAATATGTAGGGCAAAATGTTTTAATAATTGATAATAACAGTACGTTAGTATTAGATGATTTTAAGTCTAATCTACAACAAGCTGGTTATATTAGAGTACCTCAAGTCATGAATTTTGGTGATTTTGCCATCCGTGGCTCTATAATAGATCTGTTTCCAATAGGTTCTAAATTACCATATCGTATTGATTTATTAGACAATAAAGTTGATTCTATTAGAACATTTAATGTAGATACGCAACGCACTATAGAAAAGATATCTAGCATAAAAATTCTGCCTGCTCAAGAATATCCATTTAATCAAGAAGCTATAAAAAAATTTCGCACTAATTGGCGTACGCAATTTGAGGCTGATCCAAATAATTGTCAAATCTATCAAGATGTTAGCAAAGGTTTTAAAAGTCCTGGTTTAGAATACTATTTACCATTGTTTTTTGATAAAACTGCTAGTTTGTTTGACTATTTGCCTAAAAATTGTTTAATAGTTCGTACTAAAGGTTGTGTGTTGGCAGCAGAAAATTTTTTTTCTCAGGCTAACGGTAGGTTTGAACAATTTTGTCATGATACAAGCAGATTGTTATTGCCAGTCAAACAATTATTTTTTAATTCAACAGAAATTTTTTCTTTAATAAAAAAATTCACTCAAATTGTTTGTAGTCCAGAAGCTATTGAAAATATTAAAGATAATAATGATAGTTGTTTTAATTTATCGATAACAGATTTGCCTAATCCAATTGATAATTTATTTATGGATCCAAATCAAAAAAAATTATTTTGTGTAGAATCTAAAGGACGAAGAGAAATTTTACGACAATCAATATCTAAAATTGGTCAAAATGCTAATTTGCAAGATCTGGAAAATTTTTCTGATTTTATGTCGTCAGATCTAAAAAACGGTATTTTAATCACTCAATTAACCAATGGCTTTATATTAAATATGTCTAATACAGCAATTGTTTGTGAAGCAGATTTATTTCCAAATAAAATCAAACAAGCAACTAGAAGACGGGATAAACAAATTGATCCAGATCTTAGTATTAGAAATTTAATGGAGATAAATATTGGGGATCCAATAGTACATGTAGAACATGGTGTTGGTCGTTATTTGGGTTTAACTCAGCTAGATTATGGAACAACACTTGGAGAGTTTCTAGTAATAGAGTATGCAGAACAAAATAAATTATATGTACCAATTACTAGTTTAAATTTTATTCATAGATATAGTGGAGCAGATTTAGAACATGCGCCACTACATAAACTAGGTACAGATAAATGGCAACAATCCAAAAAGAAAGCATCGCAACAAATTAAAGATGTAGCTGCTCAATTACTAGAAATTTATGCTATACGAGCTAGTAAACAAGGTGTTAATCATGTTTTAAACGAAGAAAATTACCAAAAATTTATAGATCTGTTTTTGTTCACCGAAACTCCAGATCAATCTAAAGCCAGCTTAGATGTTATCGCTGATTTAACCAGCTCTAAACCGATGGATAGAGTAATATGTGGTGATGTTGGTTTTGGTAAAACTGAAATTGCTATGCGAGCAGCATTTATTGTGGCAATTAATGCTAAACAAATTGCAATACTCGCGCCAACAACTTTGCTAGCTCAACAACATTACCAAACTTTTTTAGATAGATTTGCTGATTTTCCAATCCAAATAGAATTACTATCTCGTTTTGTTGACAAAAATCAACAAAAAAAGATCATCGAAAAGATAGCTAATGGTACATGCGATATAGTTATTGGTACCCATAGATTATTACAGAACGACTTGAAGTTTAAATCCCTAGGTTTGTTGATTGTTGACGAAGAACATAAATTTGGTGTTGAACAAAAAGAAAAATTCAAAAAATTTAGAAGTGAAGTAGATGTTTTAGCACTAACCGCCACACCAATTCCTCGTACTTTGAACATGGCCATGTCTGGTATTAGAGATATTTCTATAATAGCCACTCCGCCCAATCATAGATTATCGGTAAAAACTTTTGTTAGAGAGTTTAATCGTGAAATTGTTAAAGAAGCCATTATGAGGGAATTACAACGTGGTGGACAAGTGTATTATTTACACAATAAAGTAGCTACGATTAATAAGGTGGCAGCTGATCTACAATTGTTGGTACCCAATGCTAATGTAAAAATGGCACATGGGCAAATGCCAAAAAAAGAATTAGAGCATGTTATGATCGATTTTTACCATAGAAAATTTAATGTGCTGGTTTGTACAACTATTATAGAAAACGGTATAGATATAGCAACTGCTAACACAATTATTATTGACAGAGCAGATTGTTTTGGGTTATCTCAATTGCATCAACTGCGTGGTAGGGTAGGACGTTCTCATCATCAAGCTTATGCGTTTTGTTTTACTCCAAGCAAATCTAGTTTGAGCCAGGATGCTATAAAACGATTAGATGCATTAGAAAATTTAGATACCTTAGGAATAGGTTTTACATTAGCAACTCATGATTTAGAGATTAGAGGATCTGGTGAATTACTAGGAAGCGAGCAAAGTGGTAATATACAAACTGTTGGTTTTAGCTTGTATATGGAATTGTTAGAACATGCAATTAGTTATTTAAAACAAAACAAAGATCTTAATGATTTAGAAAATTCAATTTTAACAGATCATATTGATATCGATTTACAAATGCCATCATTCATTCCAACCGAATATATTCCAGATGTGCATACTAGATTAATTTTATATAAAAAGATCTCTAAGGCACGAACTGAACACAGGCTTAATGAATTAATTAGCGAATTTATTGACAGGTTTGGTTTATTACCCCAAGAGCTGCAAAATTTATTTGCTATTACTAAGTTAAAAATTATATGTAAAGAATTAGGTGTTGTTAAAATTAAAAATACTGCAAATGGATGTAATATAGAATTTGCGGTTAATAATAAAGTTAATGTTGATCAAATAATTAATTTATTACAAAAAGCACCCAATAAATACAAATTAATTAGTAATAATAAATTATGTTGTATGGGTAATATAGAACAAGATGCTAGGGTTGATTTTATTGATAATATGTTAAAAGAAATTTCGTTTAAATCATGATGTTTGTTAACAACCATGGCATAGGCCTCACCCAAACACTCTCAACTTATAAGTCACGCTTACTACAGCCCTCTCCAGCTAACGCTGGTAGAGGGCTGAAACATTAATAAAGGTTCAATATATCTTATAAAAAATGCTATTTAGTTGAGAGTGTTTGGGTGAGGCCTAAATTAGCTTGACGCATATGTGAGAAAGCCCTGCTGGTAGGGAGAGGCCAGTTGACATAATTTTTATATTATGTAATGTTAAATAAAACTAATAAGCTTGACAAAAGTAATAATAAAAATTAATGATAAAATTTAATTAAGGGGATCAGCATGCCACGAGCAATTATTAAACAGGATACCAAGGGTTCTTTAGATAGAAAACAACTATTACAATTAACTGTAGGTTTAATGGATTGTTGTTCTAATCTGGAAAAATTATATAACTACATTGATGTTTGCAACGTAAATTCAAATTCTGATATGGGTATCTACCAACCTTTGGTAGATATAAGAGAAGCTATGGATGGTAAAACTGATTTTACTTCAACGTATCCTGAATACTTGATGATTGATTTATTAGAAGGCATTATGCAGCATGCTAATATTGATAGAAATACACTTGCTGAGATGCTTCCTATGATAGAGGTTCATATTGGTACTAGCCCAGAGGTTGGAGAAATGTTTGCGCTGCATCCTAGAATCAATTCTGATACGTTAGAGGTGTTTGCAAAAGATTTATTATCAATTCTTTCAGGTGGCCAGTTTGACAAAATAAGTCTAATTTCGTATATGTTTCCGTTTGGATTTGTGTATCCTTCTCATGATGAGTATACAAAATTATTATGCAGTATTTTAAAAAATCCCAGCACAAATCTAACAACTTTCAAGCTAATTGTAGGTCAAGCAGTTGAAACCCAAATTGGTTCTAATAATATTGAATCCATATTGGATACTGCTAAGGAATATGATAATTGCAGTTATGAGGATTGCCAAGAGTTTCTTAAAGAAGCATATACAAAATTGAAGGATCAAAGTGCCAATGAGGCTAAACCAATGCCACCATCAATGTGCATTTCTTATAATGCGGCACAACAAACGCAACAAGAATATCTTGCTACGAATGAAAAATCAGATAATGCTTCACAATCAACCTCATCGTCCAATCATCCGCAACCATATTGCTAGAATTAATTAGAGCAGCCACCGCCAGTGGCTGCTCTTCCTGATGTTTTTGAATATAATATTTATAGATCACTAGGTGCGTGTACTAATATTTACATTTTTAGACTGTCTAACATTAGTTTAAATTCAGGAATATGGAACATTGGAGTAAATTCATAAACTTGGTACTCTCCAAGATGTCGAACAGCAAATGGATCATTAGCTAATATAGCATTTAAGGCTGATCTGCTATCACTTCTAGCTATTATAATTCCGCCTGTTTTGGGGATTTGGGGTCCAGAAGCAATAAAAGTTCCATTTTTATAGTTATCATCAAGGAATCTAATATGATCATCTAAGTGATTCTCAATGTCCGAAGCTTCAACTATGTAGCGTACTATTATGATAAACAAATTTTTCATATTGTGCCTGTAATTTTTCAGAGAGTATCTAACTTTTATGATAATAATGCAAGGAATTCAAAAGTATAGCGTTGACTGGAATTTTAAATGTGGGCGGTTTTGATTGCAAACATGTACGAGCGTCGGCTTGTTTTTATTAACATACCATGTTTTAATAATTTCTAATGATAACTAGATAGTAATAGAACCATGTTTTTTTAAGGCTTCGTTATATTCTGGCCAGTTGGTAATTTTATAGTGAGCTTTTTTAAATTTATGTCGGCGGTTATTTCTTAGTTTGTAGGGCATGTCAATTACGATCAATAGTTTTTTTATAAATTTTTTAGGAATGGAATAAATAAAATGAAACTTAATAATTTTTTCAAAGAAACATTTCATTTGATAACTTCTTTAGTTGGTATTTTTTGTTCAAGTCAAAAAAATTTTTTCTTTCATCAGTTGGTCGTGATCCCTACTATAATTAATGGTTCATTGAGGTATATAATAAAAAATAAGAGAGATAATCTTCCTTTCGATTATAACAAAATGACTATCTTAGTTGGCACTAGCATGGTTGTTGGGTATGGGGCTATAGCTTGTAAAAATTATATTGATAATGAACCTGAAAATATACCTCAATTTGTAGAAACAGGGCTTGATTTCTTGGCAGCAGTAACTCCTTCTTTATCATTGCTCTCTACATATAATAATTATGTGTCTCAAAACCGCGAACTGCTTGTACCTGAGACTCAAGATAAAAATATAATGTGTGATAATAATAAAGATTTAAAAGATTTAAAAACATTAAAGCTAAAAATTCAGTAAAAATAATAATTGTTTATTGCTAGAATTAATTAGATCCGCCACCGCCAGTGGCTGCTCTATAAACACCTCGCATTAAATCAAAACGTCCGGTTCTAATGCTCTGTACTACAGAATAATCTTCTGGCAAATCTCTAACAGCTTGTTCCGCTATACCGCCTACTTGATCAATACCATTACATATTGTTTGGGTTTTGTGTGCTATGCATCTAGCAATCCCTAATGTTCCGTAAACACCGGTCGCAACTGCTGTTGTTTTCGCAATGACTGGTATTGCTAATGCTGGTGCTATAGCTGTTGATACCGCAGCAGGAGTTGCTACTGTACGAGAGAATTCTGCTATTCTATCTTGAGCGTGTTGAATTTTTTGTTCACTAATTTCTGCTTTATGGTGTACATTTTGAACCATGTCTCTAAAAATCATTATTGAATTTCTAGGAGGTTGTTGTGGTTGAGTGACAACTATCGGGGTTGGTAGTGGTTGAGCATCCATTATCTGAGATAGTGCCTCATGTTCTTCAGTGTTAGTTTCATTATTTGCTATCGTAGTATCTAGTTCTGTAATCATAGTCAGCCTCTTTTTATGTTTTATTTAACCAACCAATTAAATTTAGAGTTAATTAAATCAAGAATTAACAAAATAGTCAAATGTATATACCCTTACTGGGTTTATTAATTTTGATTATAATAAAAAAAGTTTTATTATAATTGGAAAATTTTATGAAATGTTTAAAAATTTAGATCCTCGTTATATACCTAAAGGATTGATAAGTTTATTAAAATGGAGGTTAATGACTAAACAACCTGTATGGCCTAAAAAGGTTGAGTTACTTTATAACGATATTCCACCTTCTAAAGTTATAGATCAAGACAAAATCAGAGTTAGTTTTGTAGGACATGTAACTTTTCTTATTCAAACAAATAATATTAATATATTAACCGATCCAATATGGTCAGAACGTGCTAGCCCATTTACCTTTATCGGTCCTAAGAGAGTAATATCTCCCGGGGTAAAATTAGAAGATTTACCTAAAATAGATATTATAGTTATTAGTCATAATCATTATGATCATATGGATCTGCAAACTATAAAAACTATATGGGATCGTGATAAACCAATAATTATAACTCCATTATTAAATGACTTAATTATTAAGAATAGTATTCCAAAAATTGAAGTCACCACTTTAAATTGGGGAGGAAGTACTGTAATAACAGATGATATTAAAATTGAACTTGAACCGTCACAACATTTCTCAGCTAGAGGTTTATTTGATCGTAATAAAGCATTATGGGGAAGTTTTATCATAAAAACTCCAGCAGGGCAGATCTTTTTCATTGGTGATTCAGGTTATAATGAGGAATTATATAAAAAAATTGGTTCTAAACATCATATATTTTTAAGCCTAATTCCAATAGGTTCGTTTGAACCGCGATGGTTTATGAAAGATATTCATATGGATCCAGAAGAAGCAGTATTTGTACACAAACATCTAAACTCAACTTATTCGATAGCTAGCCACTTTCAAACTTTTCCGTTAGCAAGTGATGGTTACATGCAGGCAGTAAATGAGCTTGATTTAGCATTAAAAAAACATCAAATTTCTAAAGATCAATTTATTACTCCGAACGTAGGTAAAACATATTGGTTTAATTTTAAATAAATTATTATTCATCATCCTTAATAAGGTTTTTTAAAGATAAATTACGGGTAGCTTTATGTCGATCTACTTGATTAACGTGTCGATACAGCATAGTAGTACCAACATCGCTATGACCTGCATTTTCTTGAGCAACTTTTAATGATGCACCAGAATCTAATAAATAAGTGACATAGCTGTGCCTTAGCCAATGGGCAGAGGCTAATTTTAATTTAGATGCTTTACGAGGATGCTCTATTTCTATATATTCAGCTCCTAATTTAAATGCCCATTTTAAAATTTGGTCAATCCTTCTAGTGGTTAGATGGTTTTTCAAATCTACATTTGGAATTAATGGGGTTGGTTCTTTAAATTCTGGCAAATAGGATAAACCGATGCTGCGCCTAAAATCACTAAGGCTATCTAACAATTCGTCTGGAATTGGAATTTCTCGATATTTTTTACCTTTACCAATTACTGCTAAAAACCAATTGTTCTCATGTTGTATGAAATCTCCCATGTTATGATTAGCAGCTTCAGAAATCCTCATTCCAGTATAAAACAATAATAAGATTATATATTTTGCACGAATTGCTAAAAATTTTTCTTGAGATGGCTCAGTATGTTTAGATAAAGCATCTAAGATAAAATTAATTTCATCTAATTCTAAATAACGATCCACGATTTTGTTAGCATTATTATTTTTATTGCGGCGTCTAGTAACAGCCAATGGGTTACCTGGTATGCAATTGATTTGAACTAAATAATTAAAAAATGAATCAATAATTTTTAAAGTTTTTTTAATTGATGTAGCACCCAAACTCTTATAAAATGGCCGCCAATCTGGATTGATATTGTTGGTTTTTAATAATTTAGGAACTTTGTCTCCACACCATAATTTTTTAGGAGTTGGATTTTGTAAAAAATGTTGATATTTAACAATATGTTCGCGATTTAATGTTAAAACATCGATTTTATTGGTAAATTCGCACCATAAAATTAACCTTTCTAATTCTTTTACATATGATTTTAAAGTTTCGTTAGAGTCTTTGTATTCAGATAAAAAATTATATATAGCAGTTTTTGTGGCAGTATTTATTATTGAATTTTTAATGTGAGGTAAAAACAAACTGTTTGAATTGTTAGATTTATTGCTTGGTTGATTAATAATGGTATTAATATTATCAATTGGTAGAAATAGCGGTAGAATCATTGTTAACTTTCCAACTCATTGGTAATGTTTATAATTTATAGCATAGCCTAATTAAGTATCGTCATAAATAGATCTGCAACAAGCATTTTTAGGCCTCACCCAAACACTCTCAACTAATAAGTCACGCTTACTATAGCCATCTCCAGCTAACGCTGGTAGAGGGCGGAAACATTAATATTAATAAAGATTCAATATATCTTATAAAAAATGCTATAT
>CAIJNR010000090.1 GCA_903822055.1 uncultured Francisellaceae bacterium
CTGCGATACACTAGGAACAGGCCCTACCAACCCAATAACTCTAGTCCCAGCTGCTCAGCAACTCGGTAATTTTAGTATAAGCCAATCAGGACCAACCATTACGACACCAGCTCCTAATGCTTATTATAATGTGGTAGTACAATCCTTGATTTGTGGTAGCTGGTCCAATATGGGTTGTCAAAAATCAGATTTACGGATTACCAAAAAAAGAAGTTGTCCAAGCTCCACCAATGTGCCACCGAAACCTATGTCAGCAGTAGCAATGTTAGATACTGACGTAATACCTGCCGGTTATAATAATAAATTTCCTAATTTGTTCTGTACTTGTGATCCTCCATTTGCTACAACAAAAGCAGATGGAAGTTGTGTAAAATCTTGCGCTCCAGGGCAGGGCATTGGCACAGGTGGTGCCTGCCAACCATGTATCGGCAATACATATTCTAAAGGTGGCGAAACCAGTACTTGTACTAATTGTAATATACCTACTGGTACACTTAGTTGCGATCATGCAACTGGTGGTGCTGCTACGTGTAGCGCTGGTTATGGTCTTCCTGGTTGCGCTGGATGTTCGCCTGGTTCCTATTCTTTAGGAGGAACAAGTTCATGTAATAGCTGTACTTCTTCTACGGTAACTGGATGTAACTCTTCAACAGGTGGTGCTACATCATGTACTAGCGGCTATAGTTTAAGCGGAACTAGCGGAGCATCCGGTACCACTTGTCGTTCTTGTACTTCTTCTACAGTAACTGGATGTAGTTCTACAACTGGTGGGGCTACATCATGCTCTAGCGGTTATAGTTTAAGCGGGGCTAGCGGGGCAGCTGGTACTACTTGTATTTCTTGTACATCTGCTACGGTTACTGCCTGTAATTCTGCAACTGGTGGAGCTACTGCCTGCACCACCAACTATAGTTTAAGCGGAGCTAGTGGGGCATCTGAAACCACTTGTCATGCTTGTACTTCTTCTACTGTTACAGCTTGTAATTCTACAACTGGTGGGGCTACTTCCTGCACGACCAACTATAGTTTAAGCGGAGCTAGCGGGGCATCTGGCACTACTTGTAATTTTTGTACATCTTCTACGGTTACTGGATGTAGTTCCTCAACTGGTGGGGCTACCTCCTGTGCTACTGGTTATATGTTAAGCGGAACTAGCGGAGCATCTGGTACTACTTGTATAACAGCTTGTGGAGCCAATGCATCAACAAGCGGAAGTGGACAAAATGCTGGTAATGGTTGTAAATGTAATAATACCTCTTATTATTCTAGTGGCGGCAGCTGTGTTGCTTGCCCTGCTGGTTCCGCCACTGATGGTGGTGGGGTTGTAACACAAGGTTATTACACTACTTGTCATTGCGGTTGTGGTGCAGCTGGTGTACCTAAACCAGGAAGACCACCAGGCACACCAAAAACGACCAAGATAGATGGTCAAAGTGCCTTTTGCGGTGATTCTCATCAAACCCCTGGAGCTTGCATAAACCAGATTAGTTGTGCTTGGACAGGTTCTCCCTCAGACTTTTCTACACTTGCTGGTACCACAGCATGTAAATGTATTAATGCTAGCCAATCTTATAGCGCTAGTAAAAATAGTTGTGTCGGAACTTAAACTCCGTCATGCCCAACAAATTCATCTACCAGCGGTAGCGGTCAAGCGACAAGCGTAGGTAGCTGTAAATGCAATAACTCTTCTTATTATTGGGACGGATCACAATGTTCGCCATGTACAAATTTTTCACCTCTGTGTACTGCTTGTAATTCATCTGGTTGCACTTCTTGCGGCGGTAATTTTACTGGCAATAATTGTTCAACATGTAGTGGTTGCGCAACTGGAGGCACTTGTTATGGATGTCCGTCTGGTGCGAGCTGTAGTGGTGGTAACCTTAACTCTTGCGGAACTGATAAATATAGATGGGGTACTTGTAATTGCCAGGCATGCCCAGATATTACTAAAACCACCAATACCGGCGGCTTAGCACAACAGCGATATGCCGACGGAAGCGAGATATATGGCGGAACCAAAACTGATTACTCACCATGCCGTTGTCCAGCTGGCTACTGTTGGTACTCTGGTAGCGTTTTTGGTGGTACATGTTATCCTGGTCCAGCACCTAATTCTGGTGCATGCAAGACTGCAACTTCTCCGTATTGCAGCTGTAATTAAGGATGTAATAGTGGCTACTATCTAGCTATGATGGCCAAGCATGGTATGCTAGTTGTCAATCTTGATCACAGTAGCAATTATAGGAGAAAGGATTTTGGCAAATTAATGAGCCTCTGCCCAATTATCCCCAAAACCAACTTCTACCTCTAAAACCACAAATAATTTTGCAACACCTCGCATAATATTAGCAATCTGTTCTTTTGCTAAATCTATTTTATTATTTGGGACTTCAAAAATTAATTCATCATGAACTTGCATTAACATAAAAACATCCGGTGCCATCTCGGTTGTCCATTTGTCTATATTAATCATGGCGATCTTAATTAAATCCGCTTGAGCCCCTTGCATAGGCGCATTAATTGCAGCTCTTTCTGCAGCTTTACGACGCAACCCATTTTTACTGTTAATATCTGGCAAATACAATCTTCTACCAAACATTGTCTCTACAAATCCTTGTTTAGCTGCAAGCATCCTGGTTTGTTCCATAAATTCTAATACCTTAGGAAACTTAGCAAAGTAAGTATCCATATATATAGCCGCTTCGGATCGCGAAATTTTTAATTGCTTACCCAAACCAAAATCTGACATCCCATATATTAATCCAAAATTAATAGCTTTGGCTTTGCGTCGCAATTCTTCGGTAACTTGAGCTATTGGAACATGAAAAATCTCACTAGCAGTTATAGTATGCACATCCATATTATTAGTGAACACTTTAATTAAACCAGGATCGCCAGATAAATGTGCTAAAATCCGTAATTCTATTTGCGAATAATCTGCTGATAAAATTTTATAGCCTTCGGATGCAATAAAAGCCTCTCTAATATTACGCCCTTCTTGGGTGCGAATGGGAATATTTTGTAAATTAGGATCGCTAGATGATAACCTGCCAGTTGCTGTTACTGTTTGATGATACGAGGTATGCACTCTATCGGTTTGATGATTAATACTTTTAGGAAGCTTATCAATATAGGTTGATTGTAATTTGTTTAATGTTCTATATTGCAAAATAACTTTCGGTAACTCAAATTCTAGCGCTAATTCTTGCAAAACTTGTTCTGAAGTAGATGGTTGCCCTTTGGGAGTTTTCTGTAAAATTGGTAATCCCAATTTGAAATAAAGTATTTCCTGTAGCTGCTTAGGGGAGTTTAAATTAAACATTTCTCCTGCTAATTGATATGTTGTATTCTCTAAGACTATTATTTTTTCTTTAATAATCACCCCTTGATCTACTAATTTTTGAGCATCTATTAATACACCAGTTCGTTCCATTTTTTTAAGCACCATTAATAGCGGCAACTCTATATTTAATAAAATTTCTTTTAACTTTGGTAGTTCACAAATGTTTGGCCATAACTCATTGTGGATCGACAAAATCTTATTAGCATCAATCTGATCAGGCTTTAATTCTGCTTTTGTGAGACTATTTAATACATAAGACTCTAAAGTTACATCAAAAAATGGTGGCACAACATTAATAGAATAATTTTGTAACACTTGAGCTAAATATTTTAAATCATATGCAACTTTAGTTTTACAAGGATCCTCACAAAACTTTAATAATTTTATTAATTCATGTTTTATTGGATCATCAATAATTAATCGATCAAAATCAGACAAAGCAAGATAACAACTATCTCCTGGTACAGACAAATAAATTCCAATTATTTTAGCATTAATTGGATCCATTGATGTTGTTTGTAAATGCATCCCAAAAATTTCTGATTTTGCAATTTTTTCTAACCAATCAATTAGCACAGCAATATTCAATTCTATAGTTTGATTTTGAGCAATACCATTATGATCTATGCTATTTATATTATTTATAGGATCTTTAATTGTTTGTTCAACAGACTTTGCAGTTAACATTTCTGTTTTAATTAGCTCTTTAAGCCAACTGTTAATTTCTAAATCTGTAAATAAAATTTTTAATTTGTCTGTGTCTCGAGGATTAATAGTAAATTTAGCAATATCAGCATTAATATTTAAATTAGTGTCTATAGTAACCAACTGCTTGTATAATGGAAAATCTTTAACAGCAGCTCGTAAATTCTCGCCAACTTTACCATCTATTTCATCAATATGTTCTATAATACCGTTTAAATCTTTATATTTATTTAACCATTTAACCGCAGTTTTTGGCCCAACATTTAATACACCAGGAATATTGTCTACTTGATCCCCAGTTAAAACTAAATAATCAACCATAAGCTCCGGTGGAATTTTAAATTTTTCTACCACTCCATTTGGATCTAATAATAAATCTGTCATAGTATTAATTAATACCACATCATTATTAACTAATTGTGCTAAATCTTTATCTCCAGTAGATACAATGCTAAATAGACCATTTTTTTGAGCTTGATCTACCAAACTGCCGATTATATCATCTGCTTCCAATCCTGGCATTTGTACAATACTAAAACCAAGTGCTGCAATAATTTCTAATAATGGTGGAATTTGAGTTGCCAAATCTTCTGGCATTTGACTACGGTTCGCTTTGTACGCCGGAAATAATTGGTGTCTTATAGTTTGTTGTTTACTATCAAAAACAACTACCATCCACTCTGGTTTATAAGAATTAACCAGTTTTTTAAGCATGTTGATTACACCTAAAATAGCCCCTGTCGCTTGTCCTTTAGAATTAGTAAGTGGTGGCAAGGCATAATAAGCTCTAAATAAATACGAAGAACCGTCCACCAATACTAATACTGGCTTGTTGTCTTTATTAATTTAGCACCTCCAACTTTGCATAACTTAACAATAACCACTTTACTCCGTTTTTTCCAAAATCTACGTTTACCCGGACTTTATCATCACTACCATCTTGATCAATAATGACACCTATACCAAATTTATCATGTTTTACTTTTTTGCCATGTGGTTTTTTAATATTTAATCTTGGTTTTATAGCAGCTTGCCCTTCTGTATGACTAGAAGTAAAATAATTAGATTTCTGATAATTATTTCTATCTCTTACAAATACTTGCCTTTTACGCTCTTCTATTAAATTTTCTGGGATTTCTGTAACAAACCTCGATCTTATCCGAGATTCTTCTCTACCAAATAATCGCCTTTTTTGGGCATAACTAATAAAAATTTTCTCCATGGAGCGAGTTATTCCAACATAACACAGTCTTCTTTCTTCGTTTAAAGCATCTGGACTATCTTTAGAAAAATAATGAGGAAATAATCCTTCTTCTAATCCACATAAAAAAACTATGGGAAATTCTAAACCTTTAGCAGCATGCAGTGTCATTAACTGCACATTACCAATACTACTGCTCGGCATGCTTTTTTCTTTAGAAATATATTCTTTACCTTCAAGGGCTGCATATGCCAACAATTCTGTAACTTTATTGCTATTTTCAGGATCTTGGTTAGCATTATCAGTATGAGATCTATTAAACACTGTGGTAGCATTTACTAATTCTTGTAAATTTTCTATTCTATTAATAGATGCAGCATCTTTCTGTTTTGTTAGATAATCTAATAATCCACTAGTGTTTATAGTTTTTTCTACTAACTCTGTAAGGCCATAATCTTTTTGTCCAAAACATTCTGCAATTTCATTTATTATTTTTATAAAATTTATTAGACTATTAATAATTGCCCCAGTATCACCCGTCGCCACCAACTGATTAGCAACTGCAAAATAACTAATATTTTCTTGATTACTTAAAAATCTTATTTTTTCTAAAGTTTTTTCACCAATCCCGCGCGCAGGAGTATTAATAATTCTCTCGAACGCCGCATTATCTGCCGGATTGATTGCTAACCGCAAATAAGCTAGCACATCTTTAATTTCTGCACGTTCAAAAAAACTAACCCCACCATATACAACATAATTAATTCCAGATTTAACTAATGCCTCTTCAATAGCTCTGGATTGAGCATTTGACCTATATAAGACTGCTATATCATTATATTTGCCGCCATTTTTTATATGATTTTGAATTTCTTTAACTATAAATAGCGCTTCATCTTCTTCGTTTAATGCTCCATACAATACAATTGGTTCACCTTGAGGCGAATCTGTCCATAAAGTCTTTCCCATACGATCGATATTATTATTAATAATGGCATTTGCTGCAGATAATATGGTTTTAGTAGAACGATAATTTTTTTCTAAACGTATAACATTTACTGTAAAAAATTCTTTAGTATATTTAACAATATTTTCAACTTTAGCTCCACGCCAACCATAAATTGATTGATCATCATCACCAACAGCTGTAACAGATTCGGCATTAACGCTTAATAATTTTAAAAAATTATATTGAATTGGATTAGTATCTTGAAATTCATCAATTAAAAAATGCTTAAATCTAGCTTGATAATGTTGAAGCAATTCTGAATTACCGCGTAATAATTCATAAGATTTTAATAACAATTCTGCAAAATCTACAATATTTTGAGATTTACAAGCATTTTCATAATGTCCGTAAAGCTCAAACATTATTTTGTCATATCTAGTATATATTTTAGGTAAATTGTTAGATCTAAGTCCCTGATCTTTTTGACGATTAATAAAATTTTGCACTTTTTTTGGTTCAAATGAATCTTCGTCTATATTCAGCTGTTTAAGCAATCGACGAATAATTTTTAATTGATCTTCAGAATCTATAACTTCAAAATTACTGTTAAGCTCTGCTGCCGCATGATGCAATCGTAATAATTTATGTGATAAACCATGAAAAGTTCCTATCCATGAACTAGAAATATTAGTTAAATTCATTTTATTTAACCTAACATTCATCTCTTTCGCGGCTTTATTCGTAAAAGTTACAACCATAATGTTATATGGTTCGGAATTATGCTGAGATAATAACCAAGCAAATCTATTCACTAAAACTCGAGTTTTACCACTACCAGCTCCAGCTAATACTAACAAATTTCCCAAATCAGCAGTTACTGCTTGTTGCTGCGCTTGATTTAATTGTTCTAAGTGTTTTACTGTAAAATTCATAAAAAATATCGATTAAAATGTATTGGAAAACAACTAGATCGCCTGCATATAAGGGATCTAGTTGTTAATTAAAAAATATTATTGTTTATCTACTACTTCTTTTAAAACCTTTAGTGCAGTTAGTTTAACCGACAATCTAGCTGGCTTTGCAGCGATTGTAACTTCTTTACCTGTTAAAGGACTAACCATTGTACGCTCTTTTGTTGGTTTTTTCTTGACCCTACGTAACTTAATTCCAGTTTTTGGAATAATAAATTCCCCAGAACCACGTTTTTTTAAGTGCCCTTCTATTAACTTATTAAGTTCATCAAATATTCCTTCTATTTGGCTTTTGTTTAAACGGGTGTTTTCGGAAATAGTTTGAAATATTTGCGTTCTAGTTTGTTTGTCTTTGTAAACTGCAACTTTTGGTTTAACGGTTTTAACTCGCATGTTTACATTAACTTTTCCTACTGCATTCATTTCTGAATTAGATTTTACAGCAGTCTTGGCTTTCGTTTTAGACATACATTTCTCCATTGAACAACTATATAAAAAAATAAAAATGTGTGCAAATTATGCCAATGCTTAGTATATAAATCAAGATTTTTTTATATACACCAAAATTTTACGGTGAAAATCAATAAAAATTAAATTAACGATTTAATACATACTATATCATCAAACCTAGGATTGTTAACTTGAGATGATACTGGGTGCATAAAGAAATCTTGTTGATTTATTTGCAAATCTGGGTTAAGTAGCAACTCGGCTGGCGTTTTAACATTTAACCATAAATGATAATTATGACTATTTATAATAACCGGAACTCTGTTATGAATAGCATCTATATACTTATTATTGTCCGTAGCAGTTGTCAAAATGACACAAGTATCTTTAATAAAAATTCCAGCAAAACCCAAAATAGTTTGATTTTTAACCTGTATATAAAATGGCACTTTTTGCTTGCCAACAACTTTCCACTCAAAAAACCCATTGCCAACTATTAAACAACGCTGTTTTTTAAATGCTGAATTAAAGCACCTTTTTTCTAAAGCAGTTTCTATTTTGGCATTGATTATACTACTTGCAGAATTCACCATTTTAAAACCCCAACTAGCAAATTCGAGGGTACTGCCTTTAACAATTACTACAAACTGACTGGGTGCTATATTATAACGAGGAATAAGAACTGCAGACGCTTGCTTAAGAGCAAAATGTTCTTTAATTTCTTGAATTGTGGCTGTTAAGGTAATCCTTCCGCACATAAATTAACTTTATTATTCCACAGTCACGGATTTAGCTAAATTCCTTGGTTGATCTACATCGGTACCTTTTAATACTGCTACATGATAAGCAAGCAATTGCATAGGAATAGCATATGTAATTGGTGCTAACCAATGTGGCACGCTAGGCAACTCGATGATCTGCAAATTTTTCCTGGATTTCCATTTAATATCTTGATCAGCAAATATTATTACATTACCACCTCTAGCTTGTACCTCTTGAATACTAGATTTTAACTTATCTACCAGAACATCATCTTTTGACATTAATACCACCACTGGCATTTCATCATCAACTAAAGCTAATGGACCATGCTTTAATTCTCCTGCTGGATAGGCTCCTGCGTGAATATAAGAAAGTTCTTTTAATTTTAAAGCACCCTCTAATGCCAAAGGAAATAGCAACCCTCTAGCTAAAAACAGTGCACTTTTTTTATGCTCAAAAATTTTAGCAATAATATTAATTTGATTAGATAATTTTAAAAATTTTTCTATAGTTTCTGGCAAATGATGCAAAGCATGGATAATTTGTTTGCTCTCCAGAGAATTTTTGGCTGATCTTTTATCAATAAAAATAGCCAATAACATTAAAAGATTCGTTAATTGTGTAGTAAACGCTTTAGTAGATGCTACTCCTATTTCAGGTCCAGCATTAGTTAAAGCGGTTAATTCTGAATACCTAACTAAAGAACTTTCTGGAACATTACAAATAGTTAAAAATCCGCAATATTTTTTAAGATCTGTTTTGGTTAATTCCAGAGTGTTTTTTAAAGCAGCAATCGTATCTGCTGTCTCACCAGATTGAGATATAGTGATTAACAAAGTATCTTCTAAAATTACTTTTTTAGAGTACCTAAATTCGCTTGCAACATCTACCTGGCAGTGAATACCAGCAAATTCCTCAAACCAATATCTCGCAATTAATCCAGCATAAAAACTGGTGCCACAAGCTACAATCTGAATGTTTTTGCAAGAATCTAAAATATTTTTAGCATTCACCCCTAAAAAAGATTCTGCAATATGATTTTGAACAATTCTACCTTCCAATGTTGCTTCTATTGCCTTAGGTTGTTCAAAAATTTCTTTTTTCATGAAATGTCTATATTGTCCTTTATCTGCAATATCCTGAAAAACAGTTAATTGTGATGGATTACGTTTTACTTTTTTATGAGATAAATCATAAATTGCAACACCTTCGCTGGACATATCTACAACATCACCATCTTTAAGATAGATCAAGTTTTGAGTTAAATTTTGTAAAGCTAGAGAATCTGAAGCTAAAAAATATTCTCCAACTCCAATCCCCACCACTAAAGGACTGCCAAATCTAGCTGCTATTATGTGTTTTGGATTGGCCAGATCCATAACACATATAGAATATGCCCCACGCAATTCTTTACAAGTTTTTATAACTGCGGTTAAAAAATCCAGCCCTTGTAATCGATAAAAATATATTTTAGCTGCAATAACTTCGCTATCTGTTTCTGATTTAAAATTAAATTTTTGTTGAGTGTGTATTTCTGTTTGCAGCTGTTCATAATTTTCAATGATACCGTTATGAACCAGAGCAATAGTATTATTAATTAAATGTGGATGAGCATTGATTTCGCTAGGTTTACCATGAGTTGCCCATCTAGTATGAGCGATACCAATCCTACCTTGAGTGTAGTTTTTTTGAATTATTTCTTGTAGAACCTTTACTTTACCTTTAGCTTTATGTAATAAAAATTTATTATCATTAATAACCGCAAGTCCAGCC
Source organism: uncultured Francisellaceae bacterium (assembly GCA_903822055.1). Lineage (GTDB taxonomy): Bacteria > Pseudomonadota > Gammaproteobacteria > UBA6186 > Azoamicaceae > UBA6186. Next base: position 10,155 of record CAIJNR010000090.1, read on the forward strand.
GAATCATAGCCTCTATATTCTAATCTTTTTAAACCCTCTAACAAAATTTGTACTACATTTCGTTCTGCTATTGCCGCAATAATCCCACACATATAGAAACCTCTCTCTATTTTTCTGATATTTCTTCTGATATTTGTCTTGATGGTGTTTCTTTATTTGGTCTATGCCATTCTACGCTATATTGAATTTTTTTATTTAAAGTAAGCTCAGATGGTGGTGCATTGCTTATTAACGTAGTACCTGCCGCCAATGTCGCATGTTTCGCTATAACAATTGGTGCTATTAATTGACAACCAGATCCTATAAACACCTCATCTTCTATGACAGTCAAATGTTTATTAGCTCCATCATAATTACAAGTAATCGTACCAGCCCCAATGTTAACGTTACTACCTATTTTTGCATCACCGATATAACTAAGATGGTTTATTTTACTTTTTTCTCCAATAATAGCGGCTTTTATTTCTACAAAATTACCAATTTTAGCATTTGCAGCAATATTTGTTTTTGGTCGGATTCTAGCAAAAGGCCCAATAGCTGCATTATTTTGAATAAATGCACCATCTATCATGCTGTTTGGTTGGATTATCACATCATTCCCAATTATTGTGTCCTTAATATAACAATTAGCCCCTATTTTGGTACCATTACCAATTACCACCTTACCAACTAAAATAACATTAATATCAATTTCGACATCTCTGGCTATTTCTACATCTCCACGAACATCAAATCGATTTGGATCTATAATTGCTACACCTTGTTCTAAAAATCGTACTGCTTGCTGTAATTGATATTCACGCTCTAATGCAGCTAATTGTTTTCTAGTGTTTACTCCCATAATTTCCAACTGGCTCACAGCTTTTTCGGTATGTATAAAGATATTTTGTTCGACAGCAAATTTCAAAACATCTGGTAAATAATATTCTTGTTGACTATTGTTGTTATCAATTCGTGATAAATATTGGGTTAGGAATTTTTTTGGAAATATATATATACCAGAATTTATTTCCGTTATTTGTTTTTCCAGTTCGTTAGCATCTGATTCTTCTATAATTTTCTTAAAATTATTATTTTTATCCCTAATGATTCTGCCTAATCCAGCTGACAACTCAACATTAGCTGTGATTATACCTATAGCTTCCTTAGGAGTACTAGTTATAAACTGATTTAAAGTATTAGTTGAAATTAATGGCACGTCACCAGACAAAATTAAAACATTTTCAATATCTTCAACTATTTTTAACAATCCGACAGCTACCGCATCAGCAGTCCCTCGCGGATTTTTTTGATGGGCCCAAACAACTTGATCTGCTATGTTTTTATTATTGAGCGTCATTGAAGCACAAGCAGATTGTAATGCATCTATATGAATACCACCCACTACTACTACTTGTTTAATAACTGGTATATTAAACGTAGTAGCCAAACAATGATGCAATATTGGATTACCTGCTAATTTATGTAATACTTTTGGCAGATCCGATTGCATTCTTTTACCGTCGCCGGCAGCTAAAATTATAGCCCCATAGTTCATATCCAAGTCCTAACAATTTGCAGTCTTAATAGATTTTATAGCTCAAAATATTTGATTTCCAATCATACCATGAGGTAATTAAAAAAACATAAAAACCCCATGCCTGGCTTATCAACTAGGCATGAAGTTTTACAAGTGTAATATTTATTTAACTTGCTTTTGAAGGCTTATTAATAGATAGCTTTATAGTACTATTTAGAGCAGCCTTAAGGTCTTGGCCGTAAAGCTTCTCTACTCGATATAACATCTTGATCGTTAGAACTCGATGCAATAGAAGAACCCAATATAGCTTGTATCCCAGAGGCTGCAACACTTGTTGCATACGCATGTAATCCGCGCCCAACACCAGTAGCTGCTATATTTTCACCAACAGCAACAGCTTCCATTCCACCAACAATAGCTCTGCGCAGCCCTTCTTTTAATGCCTGATTTTCTATTGTTAATTTTCCTAAAACTGATTTATCAACAAATTTATCAACCATCGATGCCGTTATTAAACCACTAGTTACTACATTACCCAACAACGCAGCTGGCAATTGTTTGGTTTGGTTAGTAGCTATAGCGTTAACCGTAGATGCTGTTGCTGCATGAATCATTACTGCACCAACTTTATTATTTATACTCAATGCGCTCGCAAGTTTTGGTGCCGCAACCTTAGCAACAGCCATACTCGCAACTGAAATAGCAAAATTACGAGTAACTCTTTTGCAAGCTTTCTTTTTTTGTTCTTCAATTTGTCGAACAATTTCGTTTAATTTTGCATCATATTGATTTGCAATAAAAACACGTTGCTTGTTGTATTCTAAAGAAATTTCTTGTTCATGTTGTTTATTTATATTTAAATCATGCTCACATCGTTGTAATAATGGCTCGTACCTTGCAGTTACTTCTGCTACAAAACCCCTTAATTGCTCTTGATGTTGCCTTTCTATAGTTTCCATAATTTGTATACCATTTTCTCTTTCCATTGCTATTGCTTGGATTGCTTGTTGTGCTATAACTAAATCTGCTTCTAATCCTCGTATTTCTTCTATATTTAACTCTTCTAAATCTTCTGTTTTGTTTGCTAATAGTCTGTTTTTTTCATTTTCCATGTTTTGGATAACAAGCTGGATCTCTATTAAATTTTCTTGATAAACATTTTCCAACTCCATTAGACTATTACTTTTTAAATTGGCAAATTCTGCTCTACATTGCTCAATTTGTAGATCAGCCTGTTCTTTTATTTTTGATTTACCAGAAACTGTATCCACAGCATCTCGCACAATTTCATTAGCTACATGAGCTACGTTATCTACTACTCTGGCTGTTTCTCTTAGTGCTTTATCGGCAGTATGCCCAACTACTGGTACATGTTTAACTACTTCTCTAATTGGTGCAGTAGTTGTTTTAATTGGATGTCTTATAAGTTTTTTAAAAAATCCCACAAAGTATCTCCTTTTTTAATATTGTTAAAATAAAAACCAATATTGTTATAAAAGATAATCTGTGAGTTTCATATCGTGATTTTCTTTAGATAATATGTGGATTGATTTAAAAAAACTTCACATATTTTTACTAACCACAACCAAACAACGCTTTGCGTTAACGCCAGGAATAATTAATTTTTTTACTTCTATAATTTTATAGCCATCAACAATAGTTGTCCCAACTGCAAACTCTTCTGGGTTTGATTTCATGGCAATCAACATTCCACCATCTGCACATAATCTACCAGATAATTTCACAAAATCTAACAAACTTGAAAAAGCTCTAGATATAATTAAATCAAACTTTAACAATGGAATATATTTTTCTAATCTTGACACAAAAGTTGTAGCATTTTTTAACTCTAAAACATTAATAATATGATTTACAAAAGCAATTTTTTTAAACTTAGAATCTAACATAAAAACAGAACAATTCGGCACAACAATTGACAACGGTATTCCAGGCAACCCAGCTCCAGTTCCCACATCTAAAATACTTTTATTCTGACAATCTATACTGCCAGCAACGCTAATACTATCTAACAAATGATACGCCAACATGTGCTGATCTGACGCATCCGCGCACAAATTATGTACCTTGTTCCATTGCCGCAAAATATCTAAATATTGCAACAATTTTTGCGCTTGAGGCACGCTTAATTCTACTTTTATTTTTTTTGCATCGTCAATTAGAGTTTTTAGAGCTTGTTGCATATTATTTTTTTAAACAAACAAGTAAAACAGATACTGCAGCAGGTGTGACGCCTGGCACACGGCTTGCATGTCCAAGAGTTGCCGGACGAACTTTGTTGAGTTTTTCTACAACCTCACTAGACAAACCGGGAATGTCTGAATAATTAAATCTCGCTGGAATAGTTAAACTTTCATATCTAACATGCTTAGCAATTTCTAGTTGTTGTCTTAAAACATATCCTTCGTATTTAACCATAATTTCCAAGTTTTTTATAATATTTTCATCAATCAATCCAACTCCTATCGAAGGTAATTTAGTTAAAACATTATAACAAATTTCTGGTCTTTTAAGTAAATCCAAAGCTATTGTTTCTTTTTCTAATTTTTTTTCTGTGATTTTTTCAAATTCTACGGCATCCAAACCATTAGTTAAAACAACGATTCGTTTTAATCTGATCATCTCTTGTTCGATAGCATTTTTTTTGTTAATAAATTTTTGCATTTTACAATCATCAATTAAATTTAATCTCTTGGCTGTATCTACCAAACGAAAATCCGCATTATCTTCTCGCAACTGTAATCTATACTCAGCTCTACTTGTTAACATGCGATATGGTTCGTTAGTACCTTTTGTTATTAAATCATCAATTAACACGCCTATATACGCTTCATCACGCCTAGGAGACCACGATTCCAAATTTAATGCCCTAGCTGATGCATTAATTCCGGCTACCAATCCTTGCGCTGCTGCTTCTTCGTACCCAGTTGTACCATTAATTTGTCCAGCAAAAAACAACCCATCAATACACTTAGTTTGTAATGTAGGCTGCAAATCTCTTGGATCAAAAAAATCATATTCAACTGCATAGCCTGGTCTAGTTAAATGAGCTTTTTCTAATCCTTCTATGCTTTGGATCAGTTGAATTTGTATATCAAATGGTAAACTTGTGGACAATCCATTTGGGTACAACTCGGTTGTATGCAGTCCTTCTGGTTCTAAAAATATTTGATGTGAATCTCTAGAGCTAAACCTAACTATTTTATCTTCTATGGATGGACAATATCTAGGGCCAACACCATCTATCATTCCTCCATACATAGCAGATTTTTCTAAATTTTGCATGATAATTTCATTGGTTGTTTTGTTAGTTCTGGCAATATAACAATCTACCTTTGGAATATTTAAAAATTTCTCTTTTTCTTCCCATATAGAAAAATATGGGGTTGTTTTTTCGGTTGGTTGCATTTTTAATTTAGAAAAATCGACACTACGACTGTCTATTCTTGGAGGTGTTCCAGTTTTTAATCGGTTAATTGTAAATGGCAAATTATATAAGTTATTAGCCAATGAAATAGATGAGCTGTCTCCAATTCTACCGGCCATACAATTATAATTACCTATATGGATCTTGCCATTCAAAAAAGTTCCAGCAGTTAAAATTACCGTTTTTGCTACAAATAACACCCCAGAACTAGTTATAACACCAGTAACTTGGTTGTTTACAATTTGCAAATCATCAACATTTGCTTGAAATATTTGTAAATTTTTTTGAGTTTCAATAATTTTTCTTACAGCAAGCCTATATAAATTTCTATCACTTTGTGCTCTAGTTGCCTGCACCGCTGGGCCCTTACTACTATTTAAAGTTCTATAATGAATTCCAGCTAAATCAGCTGCCAACCCCATACAACCACCCATAGCTTCAATTTCTTTTACTAAATGCCCTTTGCCTATACCACCAATCGCTGGGTTACAAGACATCAACCCAATAGTTTCTATATTATTGGTAAGCAATAAAGTTTTAGCACCTCTCCTGCTAGCAGCTAGTGATGCTTCTGTACCTGCATGACCACCACCTATTACTACAACGTCAAATATTTCTGGAAATTTAACAAAACTCATTATTTACCTATACAAAATTCAGAAAAAATTTTACTTAATAAATCTTCATTAGTAAAAACACCAGTAATTTGAGACAAGCATTCTTGAGCTAACCTCAACTCTTCTGCCAAAAAATCCCACGTCTTACAACTTGTAAAAAAAATTTGCTCTGCGCACCCAACATTGTTATATACTTTTTCTAAAGCTTGAATATGTCTGGTTTTAGCTGTAAAAACTGCCTGGCTATCGTCAAAACCAATTGACTTTTTAATTTGTTGTTTCAATAAATTAATTCCAAGATTGGATTTAACCGATCCAAATACTATTGTTAAATTGTCTTTAA
>CAIJNR010000091.1 GCA_903822055.1 uncultured Francisellaceae bacterium
AAATATTTTTATATATTAAAAATATTCGCGCAATACAGCAATAGCCTGGTTTTCTAACTGTCGAACTCTCTCTTTAGAAATACCATATTCTGTAGCTAAATCTTGTAATGTTGCTTTTTCATCATTTTGCAACCACCTGCGGCGTAAAATGTTTTGACTTCTAGGATCTAATTTTAAAATAGCTTGATATAATTTAGAAAATGCTGCTTTTTCCCATTCTGTTTTTTCTAAAGCCATTTCTGGATTAAAACTAATATCTTCTAAATAATCTGCTGGTACTAAAGATTTTTCTGGATCTAAATGGCCAATAGTTGATAACTCTGGCTGATCAAAACAACTATCTTTGCTGAAAATACGCATTTCCATTTGCTTAACATCGCTTGGTTTTACCTTAAGATCAGTTGCAATCTGGCGAATTTCTTGATTATTTAACCAATTGAAACTTTTTTTACTACTTCTTAGTTTAAAAAATAATTTTCTTTGCGCTTTAGTTGTTGCAATTTTTACAATACGGCAGTTTTTTAAAATAAATTCGTGGATCTCGGCCTTAATCCAATGTAATGCAAAAGTAACTAGCCTTACATTTTTACTTGTATCAAATTTACGAACCGCTTTCATTAAGCCAACTGTTCCTTCTTGAATTAAATCAGCCAGTGGTAACCCATAACCTAAATATTTTTTAGAAACTTTTACCACATATCGTAAATGCGCCATAACCAAACAATGCGCAGCCTGCAAATCCCCATGTTGATGTAGTTTTTGAGCATATTCAAATTCTTCATTCTCAGTTAACATAGGAATAGTATTAACATACGCTATGTAATCTTCGATTGTGACTGTACTAACAACTGGCAACTTATTATTCTTGGGATAAGCACCAATTGGCATAGCTAATAATTCTATTGTTGCAGCTTCACTCATTTTAATTACTCTCTATCTATTACCTAATTACCTAAAAACCTCATTATTAATATAACTAAATATTTTCAATCAAACAAATTAAAGTTGTATATTATGCATAGATACTATATGTAAATTTATACTACTTTAATTATAACTTCTATAAATATTTATAAAATATTTTGTATTTTAATGGGTTGACAATTAATTTTGCAAGAAGAAAAGATCTACATAATGACTGTTCAGCGATCAACTCCAGATCTGATAGAAAGTGTCAATTCTATTTTTAATTTCATCATTTATATTACGCTAAAATTCCGATTTTGTCACAAATTTTTCTGATTAACACCTCAGGAATCCCTTAATTTTTAATAAAAAACTGTAATTCTTTCTCAAGAAATTCAAAAATTTTTTGATCAATAAATCCTCTATCAGATACTAATGCTTGTTTTAGCTAGTTATTTATGGAATAATTTTTATATAAAAAAAATAAGAAACCATAATAAGAATAAATACTATGCCAGCAGTTAGCAATCTACGTAAAAAATTAAGCGCCAAGTTAGTTAATCATGTTTTAGCTGGTTCTTGGGGCAAAATAGATGATCTAGAAGGATGGAGTTCAACAGAAGCTATATCGTATTTAAACGATTATTTGTCGTTTATTACTTTAAGTCTAAGTGGCGCCTATAAAGAACCTCTAATTAATAGTTTGAAGACAGATAGTGCGCAAAAAATTATCAATGCCATTACTCAGATATTAGATATAAATAATGATATAAACGATGCCGCCTCAGGCAGTCACACAGATGCAGAAGTAGAGATACGGTTTTTTAATATAAATAAGAAAATTGCTTCTTCCGTTAAAAATCTTTCTAGCGATGATGACACCTACATAATTCCTGGTGGGTGGGATGGAATAAGTGCATGTGCTACTGCTCAAAGACCAAAATATAATGGTCATGCTATGTATTACTTCATAAAAAAAGATCCTGAAAATTTTGGTAAATTTATTTTTGGAGTAATTAATTCTGGAGATGGTCTAGTTTACCATACTATAGATCAGTTTCGTTTTAATGAGAAACCAGAAAGTATATTATCGTACAGCGCTAATGAAAGCGAAAAATATCATATGTTTCGCGAAGAATATTCGAAAACACACCCCAAATACATTAGCAGCTCAGATGTATACTCATTTTATATTGAATGTTGTGGTTTAACCGAAGAACAAGTTACCAATCATGGTATGCTAACAAAACTGATAGAAGCTCAAATTAAACCGCTGAGGTATAATGATAGACCATTCGATCTAAATGTTCCTGTACCATATTATGGTTCATATAGTATTTACCGAATTTTACAAGAACATGGTTTACAACCTAAAAAAACTTACCTTCAGCCTGTTGGTAACTATGTTTGGCAAGCAATGCTGACTGTTCGTAAGTTATTAGGCATAATTTTTAGTGGACATGGTTTACAATCTAAAAGCATTTCCTTGAATGATGTAAAAAATTTTATACAACCTCAACGTATTGGCAATTGTGCTTGGAAAGCTTTAATGATGGTTGTTCGCAAATTGTTAGGAATGGAGGAATACAAGAAATTTATACACGATTTAAAAATTAATACCTTAAATTTATTATGCGATAATTTAGAAACGGATCCAAGACAATATGGAAAATATCATTTGCTAATTATTCAAGAATTACGTTATGGCGTTCGAAAGGCGGCTAAATCTCTATATAGACATAAACAGATCTTTCAAGAATCGTTTGAATTGCGACTAGAAAAAATTAATTCTTTATTATCTAGATCCACGAAGATATATGAAAATTATTTAACCGATCATCATGGTCAATTAACTGATCAAAATTTATCAGATAAATTGAGTGAATTAAAAGTTATTGCTTCTCCTTCTGGTGTTTTCCCTATAAAAGATATAGATGAATTGTTGAAAGATAGATTGGTTAGTAGCTCAAGTATTAAAGCAGATCCTATTTTAATACCAGTATCTTATATAAAAAACGACGGAGATCCATACCCTAGTACATCAAGTTTTTTAGATAATTTAAAAAAATGCCTATTATACGCTGATAATCATATTAAATCTTCCCATGATATGCTAAGGGCTTTTATAACGCATAATGTTTTTTATCCTTTACCCCTACCTAAGCCAGGCCAATTAACTTTTTGGGATACATTCGATAATTTCGACCACATCAAAGAATGCCTAGAAGCATTACATAAATTAAGCGAACTATATTTATTACACATGAAAGACAATCCTAACGCTATTCTTTTATCGGAGCATAAATATAATTTGGTTAAAGTATTTATTATTAGCAAATTTTTGATAAAAAAATATTCTAAAAGTACTGTGGATTTTAAAGAAATTATAAAAGATGATCTTTTCTGTCTATCCACTGATTTTGAACAACCATTGCTGTTTCAAGATGGAGTTGGTTTAGATCCGCATGCCACCAAATTATGGTATTTGTTAAGGGAACAGCAAAACTTTACTTTTAGGCAATCCATTTATGAGAAAGAGTTACACTCCGCATTGATGACGAAAACAACCTATGCAAATATAAAAGAAGACCGACTATATTTGGAACCTGAAGTATCATTTTATGCAAAATTGTTAAATTTTGATGCAGATACTTCGCAAAATGACAAATTATACCTCATCTTGAATTATATGAGGTGGAATGACGCATCAGGACTTGTTCAAACTACCGAACAAATAAACCTAGCTAATCTTGGAAAAATAGTATTAATGGGTAACAAAAGATGTGCGTGGGTATCTAAAAGTAATATGTTTCCTTATTTGTTAGAGGGTGATATTTACCATCACACAAAGAAAATTACTGACGAGAAGTATACTTTTTTTTCGAATGCAAAAGATAGTAATATAAAACCAATAAGCCTTAGAGAAAATTTATTTTATCATAATAGGTTACCTGAACCATATTTTTCTTCATTAAAGGGTTATTATGATGGTTTGTTTAGTAAAGACCTTGCTGACATACAAAAAAAGTCACAAAATCAGCTTTTGTTAGCTGCGCATGGCGATCAAATTAAGTATGAAACTGATTTAATCGCTAATCCAAGTCTAGATGTTAATGGGTTGATGGCCAAGCCTGTGCAGATTGCATTATTATTAGATTATATTGAAAGTTTGGATGAAGAAAAACAATATGATCCAGTTTTTTTACAATTTTTTAAGCAGGTAACATTAGTTAAAATTGGGGATCTAATTGAGCAATTACAATACTATCCTATCCTAAAAAATAGATGGATAACTTTTTTTAAAGACAAATTGAATAAAACAGCCAAAAAGCTAGATGCTTATAAAGATGATCTATCTAGTTTAAAACATGTAAATAAGTACATATATTTTTATCTTTGCCTCCAAAGAATTATTCATAAAACCTATTGTTTTTTAAGAGAAGAACACCTACACAAAACAACTAGCTCATCAACAGATAATTTATGTGATACTTTGCAAAATATTTTGGTTACTAGTAGAACACATTTGCTTTCCTGGATAACAGAATTATCTGATATAAATATTGATAAAGGCCAAATCGCATCTTATGGTTTGGCAAGTTTTGGACATTTGCAGGGACAAGAAAATTGGTTAAATGACGACAATTTAAAGCAAGCAATAATTTTTTCTACTTACATAGGTATGTATGGATTTGGTAAAGATTGCGAGCAACATGATTTATTATTAAAAAAAGATATTTACGATACAAGATTAAAAATTGCCAATCAAATGCAAAAAACCCTCGATGTCGATTTAAAAAATAAGTTATTAAATTATTTCTTACATGCTACTAAATTGTCACACACTATTACACAACCGTGGGAACAAGATGGATCAAGTTATGTTGTTACAGACATAGATGGCAATATAATTAAAATTGATATTTTTTCTGGTACTATAGCCGAGAATGAAAATGAAATAGTTTATCAAATGCCACAATATGTATATAGTTCTTATGAATACAAGAATTTATTTGGCGAACGAATAGTTAATACCTTTAAAAAAGCAGATGTTTTTGTAACTGATGAGCCAAATTTGCCTTGTTTTGAGATAAAGCTAACGTCATCACGTAACGTAGAAATTTATTGGAGTTCTTTAAAAGGTTCGGAAAAAATTACCTATAGATTGTTAAACATATCTAGCGTATGGAAAATACAAGGCTATTTTAATGGTAGCTTACAAATGGCTGTTGGGAATTTTAGTTTTTGGGGACAATTAGATAGTGACGGTTGTTTAAATAAAATTTTAGTTACTTCCAATGGTTGCACTCCAGAATCACAGCATTGCTTTGCTATCTTGGCAGATGGTAAAGTAGTAAAAGCCTCTGAACAATCTAAAGCACTATATTTAGGTTTTATTGAATTTAATAAAAATAATATTGTTGATTGTTTTATGAAGTTAGGCTGTAAGCCAGAAGATATATTATTTTGGAAAGATGAGAAAGATAATGTTATAAAGATAGAACTTCCGGTTGTTGATGCAGATGGTAATTGGTTGTCTTTCGAACGCGAAGAGTCAACTGATGGTAGCGGTAAAATTAATTGGTGTTGGAATAAAGACCACAACTATCGTATAAGTGCAGAACAAACGCTAAAAGGGTGGCCATCTTTATCTAATTTCATTTTATTAGAAAACCAAGATGGTGAACAACAAGCAATATTTGTTTTAACAAAACAAATAGATCTTTATAGTTCTGCCAAAAACAATAGTATCAACCCTACTAACCCTACTCATAGCTGTTTGTCTATTTGTAAACAGCAACTTTGTGAATATATACCCATTGCAATTAATCAGCATTTGGAATTACCACAGGCACAATTATTGGAAGATGTATCTGGATTTGACGTAAAATTAAATTTATATATAGCATATTTAAATCTAATATGTTTAGAAGGTGAGCCGCTTAACGCCTTAAAATTAGGCTATAAACAACATAAACTAGCTGCATTTTCTTTGAAGGAGCTGGAAATATTGTGGTGGATTGCCAATTACCAAAGAAAGGATATGGATGTAAAATTAGAAGAACTTCGTCCTGATGCAGTGTGTGCTAAATATATGAGTTGTTCTTTAATAAAACATAATTTGAAGTGCTATCCGCGTTCCAAAGAAGAAATAGCATGTTGTGAACTGTCAAATAAAGAATTGTTTGATAGTTTATTTAAACCACAAACAACAGTTCTACATGATTTAAATAAAAGTTTACTTGAATCGTTGTCAAAAATACCGAATCCAGATCCTTGGATATCATTTGTTTTTGGCGAAAAATCATCGCCAGATTCAGAGCTTTTAAGTTCTTTTTCGTCAGATAGTTTGCAAGAATTATTTGCACAATATTTGGTTGGAGAAGCTGAGACAAAAAATATTTCCGAATCGATAGTTACTACCAGAGAAAATTTATTGCACCAAGAAAATGAAATTGTTCATACAGTAATGGACTATGTTCTACCAATTACAGATGATAACAGCAAACAACTTTTGTCTTCACTAAAGCTAAGACGTATATTTGAGCAAAGTTATAATCTAACTATAGATGACATAATTGACTTATATCTTGCTCAAAAAAAGGAATTATGGAAAGCATATACTGGAATACAGGATATAAATGTAATTCTTGACACACAAAGAAAAATTATCAAATATTTATTACTGAAAACAAAATTTCAGCACTTACAATACTTACACTCATTACCTTGCACTGAACGGTCATTAACGACTGATCGTCGTACTTATGACCCTATATTGCACCCAGAGTTTTTAGTTTACGAGGTTCGCGCTAATATTAGATTGAGACAAGAACAGATAGATGGACTAACTAGGCTACTGAATAATGATGGTGATCAGACATTACCAAATCAATGTTTAAATATAATTATGGGTATGGGTAAAACCAAAGTACTTAACATACTTTTATCTTATGCTACATCTAATAGAAAATGCTTATCTATGTTGGTATTGACGGATCCTCTATATGCTTCTGTTTCTTTAGATACACAAAAGTATTTTAGATTGTTGGGTAGGAAAGTAAGGCAAATCGAATATTCTAGGCAAACAAGTTCCGTAAAGACTCTTGCAAACATAGAAGGAGCTATTTGCGATTCTATAGAGGACAAAACAACTTGTGTTACAACAATCAGATGTATACAAACTCTTAATGCTATGCCGGATGTACTATTGGAGACAATATTTCAAAACCATAAGCAGTTAGGTTGTTCATTTATCGATCCTAGGAATAATCAATTATGGCACCAAATTGAAATATTAGTAAATATTAATGATACCATGCAAAATAAGGCAGCATTTACTCTAGATGAATTAGATTATGAATTATATTTACGACGAGAGCTGAATTTACCGGTTGGCCAAGAAACCACAATTTCTTCGGCTGGTATAGAGGCTGTAGCAGAATTATTTAGCTTATTGCTGAAAAACAAACAATTTAGCGAAACACTACCTATTAGAGATTGGTTATTAACTAATAATCAATCCTTATTATCTCAAAATGATTTTGAACAGCAAGTAAAACCAAAATTAGTTGAAATGCTATTTGAGAATAACCAAAACGACTTATTAAAGTTTTTTCATAACATGACACATCGGGATTTACAAACAAGATTTATGGCATATTTTGAAATAGATAGTTCTTTGACAAATCCAGAAAATAGCGAGCTGAGTCAATCCGATCATTTAAAAGAAAATGCAAATCTATTTTTTGAGAATCTAAAAGATTTATATAATAGTACAAATCCATTTGATCGAACACTAGCAGAAAAAATTGTGGCACATAAAATGCAATTGGTTCATGGTAAATTACAAGAAGCCTTAAGCAAATCAGCTAATGTAAACTTTGGTCGTTCTAGGTTACAGCAAGGTTTGGAAATAATAATCTTGTACGATACAAGTAACCCTAAAGAATCTTCTATTAGCGAATACTCTTTGTGTAAAGATCCATGGGAAACAGTTAACAAAACGTTACTTTATTATATTTCTTCAAAATGGCGAGATCATCAGCAAACTGAACGATTTAAAGAATTTTTACTGGATAATTGTAGATCAAATGACCTTATTTCGATCACCCTGAGAAACAAGCTTTTTACTACTATAGAAAAAATTGTCGATATATCAGTGGAAGAAATCACTAATCGAATAGAAAAATTGCGACAAGATGGAGATCTAGATTTTTTTACAGTTATCTTTAAATATTTACAACAACAAGTTTTCCCCGAACAACTAAAATTTTATATAACACAAGTAAATAGCACCGTTTATGATGTCGCCGGGTTACCTAAAGTATTAAATGGTTATTCAGGAACTAGACGCGGAGAAAGTACTTGGCATTCTCGCTTAAAAAAAGATGATTCAGATTCTCATTTACAAGCAATTAATAATAAATTGATACGGGACAGTAATAGATGTATTTGCTATCCAAATAGTATTACGCCAGAAAATTTATTTAACAATCTATCTCCCTTGTTAAACGTAAATTTAGAAAAATATAGTAGTTTTATAGATGCCGGTGCTCTTTTTAAGGGTTTTCGAAATAAAGAAGTAGCCAAATTGTTACTACAAAATTTACCACCCACAAAACAAGCTGTGGCTTTTTACCATGAAATTCGTCCTGGTGTGATTAAATTAGCATTAATTAGAAGAATTGATTTAATTAATCCGGTCATAACACCAACCTTAGTGGAAGGCAGTTCTCCAGAACAAATTGCTAAAATCTTAGGCTGTCCGACAAGTTGTTTGTATGAACAATTGTTTAATTTTTATGATCAATCCCATGTAATAGGATCAGATTTACCAAATCCACCTAATTGTAGAGCAATTATGACTTTTAGTGAGCAAGTGGACAAGGATCTAATGGCACAAGCGGTTATGCGTATGAGAAAATTTTTAATCAATTCAAGCGAAGAAGAAGGACAATCCATAGACTTTCTAGTTCCAGAAGGAATTAAAACAGTTATTTTTAGCAATTTGATAACCAATAAAAAGATAGATAGTAGACCTAAAACTTTAGCCATAATACATTTGATACAACACGCTACTCTCGTGCAGGATAATCAAGAAAGACAAGACTATTATAATTCATTTCTTCAAAAACTAAATTATACAATTAAAAATTATTTCCAAACTAAAATCAGGAGATTATTGAATAAACAACATGACAGTCAAACAGATGCTAACATAACTGATGATTCTGACGATGACACTAAAAATAATACGAACATAAATAATAAAGAACAAAACAAAAAACGCGCTGAGGCTCTAGCCTTATATGGACATGTTAGAGAATTTCTGCTCACCACAACTCAAGGAGATATTTTTAGCAAATATGCAGAACCAGGCAAGCAAGAAAATCCAACACTGGTATTACAAAATCACGTTCAATTATTATGTTCTAGGCTGAATAATCTAAAATTAATTTTAACAAAAAGATTTAAAACAAGCTTTAACAATAAAGAACTGGAAGATTTGCAACAGAAATTACGAGAGATGGTTGTTATAAATAATTGCATGCAAACACAACTTCCTGTGACTGTTCCTATAAAAGGTTCTAGCGAAGGAGAGATAGAAATATCAGTAGAACAACAACAAGAACAACAAAGTTATGCACATTTAGAGGCGTCAGTAAATAGAAAGATTTTAGGAAAACCATTATTAATGGATTAT
The DNA here is from genome assembly GCA_903822055.1 of uncultured Francisellaceae bacterium. Classification (GTDB taxonomy): domain Bacteria; phylum Pseudomonadota; class Gammaproteobacteria; order UBA6186; family Azoamicaceae; genus UBA6186. Next base: position 9,614 of record CAIJNR010000091.1, read on the forward strand.
AAAATCAACAAGTCTATGTTGTTCTTCTATAATTGGTTCTTTTACTACTGGCAGCGTAATTGGCAACCCCATATAAATTATTTACTAGCTATAAATTTTGGTAGTCAATATGGTATTACATCACTAACAACCCTTGTGCAGAAGAAAATAGCAAAATTAGAAAATTTGAATTGCGCAGAAGATCTTAGATTATGGCGGACTTACCAAAATTTTGTTAGTGAAGACATCTATTATTCTGAAGATGCATTGCAAACATACCAACAAATTTTACCAGAAGATGGTTTATTTACTCAATATCAAAAACCTATTAGCCAGGTTCTTATTATAGAAGAGCCAGATAGTCTTAAATTACTTGTTGTGTCAGTCCAAGAATGTACAAATTTTACTAATACCTTTAAATACGCTAGAGAAGAACAGAATAATGGTAAAGGATCTAGGATTACAGATCGAAAAATATGGTTGATTAGTTTAAATGGTGAAGCATTAGATGGTACGGATGTTGCCTGGGTTAATCCATTCCAAGATAGTTTTATAACAAGAAACGAAAAATGTGCTGTTTTATTGTTGCAAATGTTAGTATTAAATAAAAATGTGGAATGCTTGAATGATTTGCTTATTAACAAAAAAAATCTATTTGTTAATAACTGGATTTTTAACAATGAGGACAATATAAAAAAAATACTTGGTCATTCTATGCACAAGTTGGAAACAGCCTTAGAACAGAATAAAGGAATGTTGTTTACTTATTCTACACAAAAAGAAAAATTTATTGATCATAAAGTTAATAGTAGTGTTACTCATGATCATCGTGGTGTCTTAAGAGCTAGTATTAGTTAAAACGCGCCATAAATAAGAAAACTGGTTTTTTGTTTAACGCTTTGGAAAATAAATTCTTAATTCACCCACTTTTTACCTTTGTTTTTGTAAACACAGCAAACACATCTAAATATAAAATAAAGATCTACCCAGCACTACGGACCAACTTTCGAAAACCTGAAAGCAAATTAAAATTATATTTTAAATATTGTTTGATATTAATTTGATCTATATTACCAATCAGCATACCCAAACAAGTTAATCCACATGCAATCACTAGCTCTTTAGAAAAAGGTTCCTTATCAAAGCACACTAATAAAATTAATGCACAAACTCTAGTAAAATAACACCCTGTACTTAATATACTAATGCTACTCACCAACTTTATGTGATTTGTTTTCTATGGAATATAGCGTAATACAAAGGTATTGCATCTAACAATATAGTAGCCTATAGAATGTAAAGGATTATAAATGTTGAGGAAATAACTTATGCCTAGCAAAAACCCTGAAGATAAAAATGACGAAAAGAAACGAGAAAGTCGTGCTGATAGGAAAAACAGAAAGAAGCAAGAAGCTGAGAGAGAGTTATCACCAATTCGAAGATCTATAGAGCAAAGAAATTGGGACGGAATGAGGCGGATTTATGTTGGAACAATTTGTCGTCAACCAGTATTAGACGGTCTGGTTAGTGGGTTAGAGAATTTTCACCATGAGAGTATCTATATGGGGCAAGATAGAGTAATTGAAGCGGATGGTATGCTTGAATCGAGACTATCGCAAATATCTGCTGAGATCATTAATTATGTTGATTACTTACCACCATGGCCAGGTTGTTTACAGACAAGCAGCTTGAGTAATGCTGTTAACGATACGGTAGGAGAAGTGGTAATCGATAGGAAAGCCGCTAACCGTGCATTGAGCCGTCTTAATGAGGGTTGGGGATGGACATATCATATTACACGCAATAATTGCCAACATTTTGCCTCATGGTGCAAGAATAGAGAGTTTTATTCGCCAGAAGCAGGTACACCCGTAAACAACGAAGATCGCTTATCGGAAAATTTTGAATGGAATGATAAAGTTTATAGGAGGTGGGGTCCAAGAACTATATAGGATTATAATTTTTATAAATGCTATTGTGCTATTGACATGATCTAGGTAAATTTGGTATTAATTTGTCAGGAACTATTCTACAAATCAAAATTATATTAAGGATGATTATAAATGTCAGGGAGGGCCTCAAAACTACAGTTTTCAAAAGATATTAGCACTCAAATTTCAGAGTTATACGAAAAAGATAATTATAAAAACATATACTATATAGGCTTGGATTGGTCGATTATTATAAGCTCTATTTTATTAGCGAATAAATACCATAATTTAATCACATACTGTATTGCAATATTTTTAATTGGCAGCAGAATGCGAGCATTAGAAAATTTATTGCATAATGGATCTCATGGAATGCTGTTTGCTAATCGAACTGTCAACCTGATTGTTACTAAATTATTGTGCGCCTATCCAATATTCTTATCATATAATTTATATAGGCAGAGTCATATGGATCATCATCGTTGGTTTGGTAATGTAAATCATGATCCTGATCTTATCCGCTATATCAAGCTAGGCATAGATAAGTTACCATATAGCCCAATACATATGTTGCTAACTATATTAAAAATGTTTATTTTAATAGGTATTCCAAAATATGTCTATGGAACCATTTCAGCAACATTATTGCATAGCGATCGCAATAATGAACTTATCCAAAGAGTTTTGTATATTGTGATTGTGTTTTCCATAACAAGTTATTTTTGGTCGTTTGATGTAGTATTAAAATTCTGGTTGATCCCATATTTTACAATCTTTCAAATGATACGTTACCTTGCAGAAATATCTGAACATGGTGGTTTATACGGAACATCTGAGCGAGAAATAGACTTAGCTCGTAATAATACTGATAATTTCATGTCATTCTTTATTTATGCACATAGTGATAATTATCATTTGATTCATCATCTGTTTCCGGCTGTTTCTCATTTTAACATGAAGAAAGCCCATAAAATTCTTCTTGGTGATCCAGAATATAAACAAGCTCATACTTGTCACGGATATTTTTTTAACTTTAATTTCTTAGGCTTAGGTAAAGGTAAGACTACCTTTAAAGACTTAACAGTATAATTTCGGAGGCGTATAATGAAATTTACAATTGATCCTGCAGTTGCGGCTAAATTTCCTAATCTCAATATTGGCTATGTTTGGGCTGATATAGTTAATCCTAAAACGCATCCTTATGTTGATGAACAAAAGGCTGGGCTTCCAACTGTGTTAACAACATCTTATCAAATGGATAAAACTAGCTATACACGTAATCCTACTATTGATTTATGGCGTACAGTTTATCAAGGCTTTGGAGTAAAGCCTAAAACCTACCCAGCATCAGTTACATCATTAGTAAAAAGAGTACTTGATGGTAAAGGTATTTGGAATATTTCTGCTGTTGTTGATTTGTATAACTGTCATTCTGTAATGGGGCTAGCTCCTATGGGTGGCTATGACGTATCTAATATAAAAGGTAATTTAGAATTAAGGTTTGGCAAAGAAGGTGAAACATTTTTAGGCCTTGGCGCTAAAGGATCTGAACCTGTTACAACTAATCAAATAATATATGCTGATGACGAAGGTGTAGTATGTTGGTTGTGGAATCATAAGGATTGCCAACGTACTATGATTATTCCTGAAACAACAAGGGCGCTGTTCTTTATTGATTGTGCTGATGCAAACATATCTCCATCTGTACAGGCTATTATGACAAATTTTGCAATGGATTTAGGTAAAATCGGTTGCACTGTGTTAGAAACGGGACTATTGGATGCAAAAACCCCTACGGTAATTTTTTCTACTGCAATCCAGCCAAAGCAAAAACTAGAAGATATAGCTATTATAGAATCATCGCACATTGAGTCTGAGTCTTTATCTGTATCTAGTGTGCAACGTGAGTATTTAGGAATGAAACTTTAAATATAGGAGCAAGCTGATGATATTTAATCCTTTAGCACATGGTATTTCGTTAGCTTTAGGATTAATTCTTCCACTTGGAGCACAAAATACTTTTATCATTAACCAAGGGGCATCGCATCAGCGATATTTACGCGTAATACCTGCTGTAATTACTGCTGGTTTATGTGATACATTCTTAATTATTCTAGCTACGACTGGTGTATCTGAAGTTGTATTGTTATATCCATCGATAAAAGTCCTAATGTTTATAATTGCGATATTATTTTTAGGGTATTTAGGTTGGAAGATGTGGACAACAAAACCAACCGAAGAACAAGATAAGATTGACAATCAATATTCTGTAAAGTTTCAGGTTATTACAGCATTAACCTTGTCTTTATTAAATCCACATGCTATAGCGGATACTGTGGCAACTATTGGTACTAGTGCTTTAGCTTATGATGATCTAGAACAAAGACTATACTTTGTGTCAGCATGCATTATAGTTTCATGGATTTGGTTTTTTATGTTAAGTATTTTCGGTAAAATTCTTTCTAAAAATAAAATTTATGCGATTTATCAAAACAAAGTGTCGGCCATAATGATTTGGTCAAGCTGTATTATAATTTCGTATTCTTTATTTTCTATGTAAACTATCATAACTTTATAATCGATCAATTTTACTAAGAACATACCTACTTATTGCTACATCTTGAGCTGCAATGCCACTGAGATCAGTTATTATAGTGGTGGTTGTTTGAGATGTAATAATTGAATTATTTGAATTGTTTAGAATAGTTTCCCCAAGTTCTTCTAATTGTTCTTTGGTTATAAATCCTTTATTAATAGCATGGAAGCTATCGCCAAAACGCAAAGCTTGTGTTTTACTATCAACAATCACTTTATTCGCAATTTTAAACACATCAACATCTAATTCTTGCTTTCCTGGCTCGTCAGAACCTAATGCAACTATATGGATATTGCCATGGATATTTTTAGCTTGAATAATAGGATTGTGGCTCGCAGTAGTGGTTATAACTAGATTGCTATTATGTAGCAATTCAGCAATGGAATCAGTGGCGCTTGCGACAGGATGCTTTGTTACTAAGCTTTTAGCTTTTATAAGGTTTCTACCCCAAACTTGAATAGCTATGTTTGGAAAAAGCAGTCGTAATATTTGTAATACCAAAGTTGCTAAACCACCAGTACCTACAATCCCAATTTTGTTTATAGAGAAAGGCGTTGTTTGTGCAGCAACACATGCAGCTAACGCTGTACGCAACAACGTCAAATAACCACCATCACATAATATAGCTTCCAATAAGCCAGTTGTGCTTGAAAAAAGTAATATAGCGCCATCTATGGATGGTAAATTTTGAGTAGAATTTTGATAAAAACCAGTAGCAATTTTAACTACAAAAAAATTATCGTTGGCACGCATCCCGGCTTTTATATGACAATCGCCAGGAGGATTAGTAAAGGTCATTTGTAATGGCGGTGGAACATAAACTAGCCCTTTAGAATAATCTATAAAAGCCTGACGCTGAGAATCTATTAATGCTGTAAGATCATGTGCAAAAGAAATTACATGTTTAATTTCATTAATAGAATAAATCTTCATTTTTCTAACCCTCCAATATCATTAGATTCATTTATATGTGGTTAGCTGCATTGATGGCGTAAGCTTCTTATATTGCTAAAGATATTATTGTTTTGATTAGGTTCTTCTTCTTGTTGTTCATTTATATAGGTACTATTAATACGCATATTGTAACTTGTTGTTAGACTATTTGTAGGATGATTATTTAATTCATTTGATGGCAACTGAATTTGTTGTGCCTGTAAGTTTTCATGAATATCCTGTATTACTTCTGCATTTCTATTTCTATCATAATTTAACTTTAACCATCTAACACTATTAAATATTAAGATATTTATAAATGTAATACCTTGCATAATTCGTATTACTGTATCAGTTCTTGCCGACCATGCAGCCACATCTAGAGAGGCACCCTTTATCCACCATGCAAGAAGCATGCAAGTAGTTCCACATAAAATAAAGGTAAAAGAACTAGTTATAATTATATTGTGACACTCACTTTCACATATAAAATTTCTTATTTTTTTTACACATTTAAATATTTTGCTGAAGTTCAATATAACTCCCCTTTCTTTTGTGATTTTTTTATACTAAATCATTTGGTTGTTGAAATTTTGCTTTAAAAACTCTTGAAATCTATCCAATGCCTCTGGCATATTTTTGCGTCCAAAGCCTATTCTAAAGTGATTAGAAGTTACTTCATATATACTTGCTGGTAATAATAGAACTCCCATTTTTTCTATAAGTCTGCTACATAATTTTTCTACATGTTCTAAGCTGTTATAATTTACAAAACCAATGCAACCACCATTAGGCTTTACCCATGAAAATTGTAAGACATGTTCAGCAAAAAAATTATCCAATAATTTTAAATTACTAGCTACAATGTTATTATTGCGAGCTAAAATTTGCTCTTTATTTTTTAATGCAATCATACTGATAATTTCTGACGTAGAACTATTACAAATTGATGTATAATGTTTTAATCGTTCAATTTGCTTTAGTAACACTGGATCTCTACATGCAATCCAGCCAATCCTAAGACCTGCCATGCCAAATGCTTTACTCATAACCCCCAAGGAAATACCTTTAGAATACATATTAACAACGGGTGGTACCCAATCAGAATGAGGTACAGTACCAAGCAACCTATATACTTCATCAGAAAAAAGCCAGATCTTGTTTTCAGCTAATAAATCAACTAATTGTTGTAGCTCTTTTTTATTAATTACTTGCCCAGTCGGATTATGAGGAAAATTAATGATTACACACTTTGTATTAGGTTTTATAGCTTTTTTAATTAATTCAATTTCGATTTTCCACGAATTTTGTTCTCTAAGCGGTATAGTTGTAAGTTGACATCCCTTGTATTGTGGTATTTCTTTCAATGATTGGTAACAAGGCGTTAATACGATCACATGATCTAAAGATGTACATATGGCGTGTAGTGCGCAGAAAATTCCTTCTTCTGCGCCAGAAAAACATAAAATTTGATCTGGCGTTAAATCTGGGTAAAAGGCATTTACAATGGTTTGACGCAAACTCGGTAAACCTTTTACTTCTGTATAGCCTAAATGTAAATTCTGCCACAATGCTCGATCTGTATCGTCAGCTAAAGCAAGAACCTCGTGCATGCTAATGCTCTCTGCGTCTGAACAACACAGTAAATATGGAGCACTAAATTCATATTTTGATAGATAGTCCTCTATCTTAAACGTATTAATTGTCATTAATCCTCTGCTGTTAATTGTTATAACAGACTAAGATAAACAGTTTAGATAATTGTTTCAACCCCAGAGGAAAGAGCAGCATGGTCGTTCAGCGAACAGTTAATTTGCTAATTTAGGCCTCACCCAAACACCCTCAACTAATAAGTCACGATTACTATAGCCCTCTCCAGCTAACGCTGGTAGAGGGCGGAAACATTAATATTAATAAAGATTCAATATATCTTATAAAAAATGCTATATATTTTCATTAAATTTTTAATTATTTTTATCATATTATGCA
>CAIJNR010000092.1 GCA_903822055.1 uncultured Francisellaceae bacterium
GTTATGCCCTCTACCAGCGTTAGCTGGAGAGGGCTGTAGTAAGCGTGACTTATTAGTTGAGAGTGTTTGGGTGAGGCCTATTAATCAGTTTCCAACATAGTAATCACAATCTTACTAATCTTTTAACAGCCAAACCATCCGCATCCATCACATCACCAACCCCTAACAACTCTGAATCCTTGGTATTAACTAAACAAATCAAAGTATTAACGCTAAATTTAGAATTAAGATTATCTATATGAATATGTTTTCCATGTTGCAACAATGTTGCATCGATCTGATTAATTTCTAATATTGGCAAACTAGCCAAACAAACTTTTACTGGTAACAATAACTGATTAAATATTTCTTCATTATTTATTGTTTCTACTCGTCTTTCCAGCTCTTCCATAGAAATCATATCTATAGCCATAAAATTACCAACTTCGATACGTCTTAAACTTATGACCGTTGCTAAACAATTTAATTTTGCTGCAATATCTTCAACTAAAGTTCTAATATATGTTCCTTTACTACAATTCACTTCTAAAGTAATTTGTTTTTTTAGATTACAAATCTCATATAACTTAATACTATTTATTTTGATAGTTCTTGGAAGCGGAGTAATATTTATTTTTTCTACTGGGTTTGCATTATCATCCAGTTTTTGAGATTGTTTTTTAGCCAATCTTGCTAATTTATATAATGGCACGCCATTTTGCTTAATTGCTGAATATATTGGAGGTACTTGCGAAATATTACCAATAAATTCTTTTAATACCGACTGCACTTCTAATTCTGTAAAAATTTGATTTGTTGACTCAGAAGCAACAACAGATCCATCTAAATCTCCAGTATCAGTTTTAATTCCAATCTGCATCGTAACAATATATTTTTTATCAGAATTCAATAAAAATCCAGAAAATTTAGTAGCTTCCCCAAAACAAATTGGCAACATACCTGTTGCTAATGGATCTAAACTACCAGTATGTCCAACTTTACTAGTCGTATTAAATAAACGTTTAACCCGTTGTAAAGCTCGATTAGAAGTAATGCCTGCTGGCTTATCTAACAATAGAACCCCATTAAGATTATTCATGAGTTTGATCTTTATCTTTAACCTGCATACGCTCTATTTTTGACAACAAATGTTCGATTTTAACAGCATGATCTGTATTTTCATCGTAAAAAAACTTTAATTCTGGAATTTTACGCAACGACATTTTAATTGCTAATTGAGCACGCAAAAAATTACTGGCATTTTTCAAGATCTTTAAAACTTGTTTAACATTTTCTGATGCTAAACTATTAGAATTTTTATTATTAGCACCAGGATCTGTAATATTAGAAAAATTAGTAAAATATATTTTGGCAATCGACAAGTCATGAGATAATTTTACATTGGTAATAGTAAGTTTATCTAAACGAGGATCCTGACAAAATTTAACAATAATAACCGCCAACTCTTTATGGAGTAAATCAGCTACTCTTTCTGAACGTAAAAATTTTTTATTTTGCATAACTTCTGTATTATTATTTTAATTCAGCAATAGTTTTAACTGGTTTATTAACAGGTATTATTTCAAACACTTCGATTTGATCTTTAATTTTAACATCGTTGTAATTTCTAACTCCAATACCACATTCCGTGGCATTACGCACTTCACTAACATTTTCTTTAAAGCGCCGCAATGATTCTAATTCACCAGTATAAATTACAACATTATCCCTTAACACTCTAATTGGATTACCTCTTTTAATTATCCCTTCTTTAACCAAACATCCAGCTACTGTGCCAAATTTACTTGATCTAAATACATCTCTTACTTCAGCAACCCCAATAATTCTTTCTTTAACAGGCACTACAGTGTTACCATCTATTAGTTCTTGCACAGCTGTAATTAAATCGTAAATAATACTGAAATAATTAAATTCTTTTCCCTGAGTTTTAGCTAATGCTTTAGCTTGTGTTTCAGCACGAACATTAAATCCTAATAAGAATGCACTAGAGGCTAAAGCAAGATTAACATCAGATTCATTAAAACCACCTACTGATCTACCAATAATATTAATTTTTACTGATTCATTAGATGTTTTTTCCAATGCATCAGAGATAGCTTCCAGTGATCCTTGAACATCTGCCTTTAATACAATATTAATAATCTTAACATCACCAGACTTTTGCATTTTATCCATAAATCCAGAAAACTTCACTGCTTGTTGACGTAACAATATTTCTTCTTTTTTTACTGTTTGCCTAGCAACAGCAACCTCTCTAGCTTTGCGTTCGTCAGCCACAACTTGAAATTTTTCTCCAGCTAATGGTGCATAACTTAAACCTAACACCTCTACTGGCGTGCATGGCCCTGCTTTTTCTATATTATTTCCTTGATCATTTTTTAATGCTTTAATGCGACCATACTCTAAACCAGCCAAAACAATATCACCTTTATTTAAGGTACCAGTCTGAACAAGTAAAGTAGCTACTATCCCACCGCGCACTTTGTCTAAAGAAGATTCTATAATTACCCCTTGTGCTGGACCAATATAAGGTGCTTTTAATTCTAACATCTCAGCTTGCAACATAATTGCTTCTAATAAATTATCTATTCCCATACCTGTTTTAGCAGAAATTTTTACAAAAATATTTTCTCCACCCCAATCTTCTGGCATCACACCATATTGAGATAAATCATTTACAACTTTCTCTGGATCTGAATCCAATTTATCCATTTTATTAATAGCAACAATAATAGGAACAGAAGCAGCTTTGGCATGTTGAATTGCCTCTATTGTTTGAGGCATAACGCTATCATCCGCTGCCACTACTAATACAACAAGATCTGTACAATTAGCACCTCTAGCTCGCATTGCTGTAAATGCTGAGTGACCTGGAGTATCTAAAAAAGTTATCATCCCATGACTAGTTGGCACTTGATAAGCACCAATATGTTGAGTAATTCCACCTGCTTCTTTAGCCGTTACCCTAGTACTTCTAATATAATCCAATAAAGAAGTCTTGCCGTGATCAACATGTCCCATTACTGTTACAATTGGTGCTCTTGGTTGTAAATTACAATCATAATTTATAGCAATACTATCTTCTAAATGCATTGGATTTGCTAAAACTGCAGTATGTCCCATTTCTTCAACTAGTAAAGAAGCAGTTGTTTGATCAATTGCTTGATTAATAGTAGCCATAATACCCATTTTAATCATAACTTTAATTAATTCTGCAGACTTCATCGACATTTTTTGCGCTAATTCTGCAACAGTAATATTAACTGGCAACTCTATTTGATATTTAATTGGTGCTGTTGGTTTTTCAAAGGCATGTAAATTACGTAATTGAATCTGACTTTTTTCTTTTTTATGAGGTGTTTTAATCTTACGAGTTAAAATATTTCTTTCGGCAGTTCTAACTACTGCTTCTTCTTCAAGTTCATCATCTACTACTGCTGCCAGTAAATTTAAATTTATTTTAGCACCAATAGCTGCCTTTTCTTTATCTTTTATAATTTTAGTTTTAGGTTTTTTACCTGTTTTTTCATCTTCATCTGAATTTGAACTGTCTTTATCTTTTTTATCTTTTTTACCCTTAGATGCTTTAGCATTTTTTACATTTTGCCCAGTATCCGACGCACTTTCAGGTTGTATACCTGATACATTGTTTAATTCTACATTAAGACCAGTAGCTGCATCATTTGATGTTAATTGTTTTTCACCACCTACTTTAGAATCAACCAAGATCTCTTTATTATTTTTCTGATCTAAATTAGCGTCTTGAATTGCAGTTTCTAATTCATTCTGTACAACAGTTGTATCTGGTTCATTTATTACTTCTTCTTTAACATACACTCGTCGATTTTTTCTAACTACATTAACTGTAGAATTGCCACCAGATGCACTTTTAATCTTAATCTGACTAACACTAGAACGACGCTTTAAAGAAATTTTAGCAGGTGCTACATCGTTGGCTTTATTTTTCAATAAAACTAACAATTTCTGCTTTTGTTCCTGCGTTACTGGATCTGTTGTTTTAGAAATATTAACCCCAGCAAGCTTTAATTGCTCAATAAGAGTGCCAACTTTAACATTACCTAATTCTTTAGCTAATTCTTCAACAGTTGTATTTTGCTTCACTTAACTACTCCATAAACCAATGTGCCCTTGCTGCCATTATTAATTTAGCCGCCACTTGCTCATCCATCGGGCAAATTTCCAACAAATCATCAATCGACAACTCTGCTAAATCATCTCTAGTTAAAATATTGGCTTGCGTTAATCTAAGTAATAAATCTGCATTTATACCCTCTAGGCTATCTAAACTTGCTACGTTAATAATTCCAGGATCTGTATTATTATCTTGCCCTTGTTTAGTTATTTCTTCCATTAATAATACATTTTTAGCAGATGTTCTTAATGCTGTAACTACTTCTTCATCAAATCCTTCTATTTCTAATAATTCTTGTACTGGTACATACGCTATTTCTTCAATATTTGCAAAACCTTCATTAACTAAAACTTGAGCTAAATCTTCATCTACTTGTAATTTATCCATAAAAATATTTTTTAATTCAGTAGTTTCATTGGCATTTTTAGAAATAGCTTCTGTGCTACCCATAATATTTAATTCCCAGCCAGTAAGAGAACTTGCCAACATTACATTTTGCCCGCTTTTACCAATAGCCTGAGGTAAATATTCATCTTTAACTGCAATATCAATTACTTTAGTTTCTTCGTCAATTACTATAGAAACTATTTCAGCTGGTGCCATAGCATTCATTACAAACTGCGCCGTATCATCAGACCATAATACGATATCTATACGCTCACCACCTAATTCATTAGAAACTGCCTGTACTCTAGAACCACGCATTCCAACACTAGCTCCAATAGGATCAATCCTACCATCATTAGTTTTAACAGCAATTTTAGCCCTAATACCAGGTTCTCTAGCTGCAGCTTTTATTTCAATGATACCTTCACCTATTTCTGGGACTTCAATCTTAAACAACTCTACTAACATACCATTACTAGTACGACTAAGTTGCATCTGTGGACCCTTAGCATCGTTAATAACTTCACATAGGTAAGCCTTTACTCTATCCCCAGGACGAAATGATTCTTTAGGTAACATATGTTCTTTAGATAATAATCCTTCGGCATTTCCACCCAAATCAACAACTATTCCATCTCTAATAGTTTTTTTAACTACGCCAGTTACTAATTCTCCTACTTTATTCCCAAATTCTTTAGCAACCAGATCTTTCTCTGCTGTTCTAACATTTTGGATAATAACTTGTTTGGCAGTTTGCGCAGCAATACGTCCAAAATCTATAGATTCCATTTCATCTTCTACTTTATCGCCAACCTTAATAGTTGGATCATCCAAGCTAGCTGCACTTAAAGTAATTTGAGTCAGTGGAGAAGACATAGGTTCAAAATTTTTAGGATCTTCAATTACTGTCCACACTCTATATGTCGCATATTTACCAGTTTTTCTATCAATATGAACTCGCACATCAATATCTGTTCCATGTTTTTTTTTTTGTAGCAGAAACAAGGGCTGCTTCTAAGGTTTCAAATATAACCTCTTCTGAAATACCTTTTTGATTAGATACTGCATCAACAATCATTTTTAGAGGAATTTCTTTGCTCATTTTCATCTCACTCATAAATTAAAATTTACGATAAACTAAATTTGCCTTAGCAATATTACCAAAATCAAAATATAAATTTTGCCCATCTACTTCTATAAGTACCCTATTAAGAGCATGATCTACAGACAGCAACACTCCAACAAAATTACTCCTATTATTTAATGCCACACCTAAATGCAACTTAACTTCTTTCCCTACATGCCGCTCCATTTGCAACATATTAAATATCCTTCGCTCCAAGCCAGGCGAAGAAACTTCTAAAAGATAATTACTAGCTTGTTGCAAAGCTGGTTCTACACTTAAAATTTTATTCAAGTGATAGCTAATTTTACTACAATCATCCACAGTGATACCGTTCTGCACTACCTCACCACTAACATCCAACACTTTGGAGGCTGGAACATCTGCATATACCCTCAATACCTTTGGATTACTGTGATTATCAAATTCTAAACCAATTAATTCAAACCCTAATGAACTTATAGAGCTAGCAACTAATTTTTCTAAATCTGCTCTAAAATCAACAACCACTAATTTTCTTTACCCCTATTAGCAAGAAAGCGCCCATGGCGCCTCCTCTTTATAAACTTATTAAATGTACGTAATTATACACCACTATATAAACTGGTAGCGGGGGCAGGATTTGAACCTACGACCTTCGGGTTATGAGCCCGACGAGCTGCCAGACTGCTCCACCCCGCAATTATGTGCACCATATTATCGAAAAATGAGCAATATGTAAACACTAAATCAGTCTTGGTTTTTGTGTTAGTTGATTGAGCTGTTAGTTGCTTGATTTTATGGTTGTTGTAAATTAATGATTAATGGCGATTTTTTTCATCATCACAAGTTATGCCTATTTTTTTTTCAATAGCTTCTCTAGCTCGAAAAATCCGCGATCTAACAGTACCCACTGGGCATTCCATAATTACTGCTATTTCTTCATAAGTTAACTCATCTACTTCTCTTAAAACAATAGTAGTTTTTAACTCTTCTGGTAATTGATCTATTACAGAAAAAAATATATTTTCCAACTCATCACAGACAATTGAATTGTCTGGAGTATTATATTCCTTAAAATGATCTTTAATAATATAATTTAATTGTTCGCCTTCCAAAACATCATAACTAAATTCCGGTAAATAACGATTTTTATCTATTACATAACTTTTAGCAGTATTAATTGCAATTTTATATAACCATGTATAAAAAGAACTTTTATGCCTAAAATTTTCAAGTCCTCTATATGCTTTAATAAAAATTTCTTGTGCGACATCTAAAGATTCATTTGGATCTTTAATATATCGTATTATTAATTTTAAAATTTTATATTGATATTTCACAACTAATAAATTAAATGCACTTTTATTACCACTTTGTGCAGCTTTTATTAATTGTAAATCACAATCATCTGTTGGTTGCATATAGTTATACTGTTTTAGTTTAAATGATTTTGTTTTTAATATAACTATAGCGATTATAAATGATAAAAGTGTTGCATGTACACCAATTACCCAGTTACCAAGTATGTACTTCAGGCAAAAAATGATATCGCGCTAATATTATTAAAGATTTAAAAAGTTCCTCACCAATTTGACCTCTAACGACAAGCACTCTAAATGTTTTTAATTTGTTAGAAAAACGCAAAATAATCAATAAAGAATTAAAATATGATACTTCAACAAAATTCACCTTAATTTGCTTGTTGTATTTAGTTAACAATAACGATTTATTTGTTTGCGTGGTCAAATAAAAGGCTGTTATGAAATTATTTTTTAATAAATTTTTATAATTTAATATAAATGCTGCTATACCAATAAAAATTTTTACAAATAAAGCAATATCGGTCAAATATAATGCATATACAACTATTGTATTTGATATCATAAAAAAAAATTTATGATATTTATAGTTGCATAAATAATAAACCATACAAATTCAAAGAAAGCATCCACCCGGTGCTACGCACCGACCTCCTTCGAAAACGAAGGAGGTAATTAATTTAATAAATTTTATTGTAACTATCTGAATGATGCACCTAATGTATTACATACAGACATAAAAACTTAATAGCATTTTTGTTATAGACAATTACCTCCTTCGTTTTCGAAGGAGGTCGGTGCGCAGCACCGGGTGGATGCTTTCTTAATAACCAATATTAAATTTTTTAATTCAATATCCGTTGGCAATGTTTTACCAATTAACCAATCAAACAAATCAGCATCGTTTTCTTGAAGCAATTTACTAAAATTTTGCTGCATTATTTTTGATAAACCTGAATAGTAATTAACAAAAAAATTCAACAAAATTTCGTCTAGCTCTAACATACCACGCCTACATTGCCAGCGAATATGATTGGTATTGATGTGTTGCATATATCATTCACTTTAAATATTTAGTAATATCATAAATCATGATACAAAGTAACAATAATAAACCACAACTAGCAGATTTTTTACTACAATTTGGTATTGCAATTAAGCAAAGCATCCCAACATTTCTTCCTAACTATGGATTAATTAAAATATCTGGGGTTGATGCGATAAATTTTTTACAAAATCAACTAACCTGTAATATCAAAAAAGTTTCCACTCAACCAAGCTTAGGAGCCATGTGTAATGCCCAAGGTAGGGTAGAATGCGTCTTTAAAATCTTTAGGGCTAACAATGATTTTTATATGCAAATTATAAAAGAACAATTATTACCTACGATAAACAATTTAAGCAAATATATTTTACGATCTAAAGTTACGTTACAACAAGAAGAACAAGAAATAAATCAAGACGATAATGATAAAATTTTATGGGAAATAAAAGAGATATCAGAAAAAATACCAGAAATTTATTTAACAACCACTCAAAAATTTTTGCCACATAATATTAATCTTGTAAATTTAGGGGCAGTAAGCCTAGACAAGGGTTGCTATAAAGGTCAATCAATTATTGCTAAAATGCAATATCTAGGTAAAATCAAAAAAGAATTGAAAATTATTGCAGTCCAAACTACAAAAACTTTAACTTCTTTAATCCCAGGTAACAAATTAGATAATACTGAAGCAACGATAGTAAGATCCGTTGCTTTAAACAATACATATCAACTAGCTTTAATAGAAACTAACATCATTTCTCCACTGGACGCATGTGAGGAAACAGCAACACATCTCGAATTGAACTCTGATCTGTAAACAACATCACCAAACGATCTATTCCGATCCCCTCTCCTGCCGTTGGTGGTAACCCATATTCTAAGGCACAAACATAATCTTGATCATAATGC
The DNA here is from genome assembly GCA_903822055.1 of uncultured Francisellaceae bacterium. Classification (GTDB taxonomy): domain Bacteria; phylum Pseudomonadota; class Gammaproteobacteria; order UBA6186; family Azoamicaceae; genus UBA6186. The sequence continues at coordinate 8,919 of CAIJNR010000092.1, forward strand.
ATAGCTTCTAAGTCACCTGCATCTTTTAAAGCTACTTGCTTTTGGAATCTTTCTTTTTGATCAATAGGATCATTAAGTTCCGAAAACCCGTTAGCAATTTCTCGGCCCGCAATATACAATTCAAACCGATCCGTTAAATTTGGATTATGATCAGAACGCCTGGCTAATGGCGAAATTTCTATTGGATAATCGGTAATAAAAGTAGGTTCCAACAAATGCTGCTCTACTGTTTTATCATATAATGCACACTGTAAGTTACCAACACTATTATTGAAACCAGCTAGATCTGGTAACATAATATTTTTATTTTTCATATACAGCTGTAATTTATTTTGATCATCTATATCTTCTAACGATAAATCAGGATTATATTTTTGTATTGCTTCTTTAAAAGTTAATCTATTAAATGGTTTAGATAAATCGTATTGGTTATTCTGGTAAGTTAAAACATTACTTCCTAAAATTTTTTCAGCTAAAAATTTAAATAATTTTTCTGTTAAATTCATAAGATCTTTATAATCAGCATATGCATGATAAAATTCTATCATAGTAAATTCTGGATTATGCCTAGTCGATAGACCTTCGTTTCTAAAGCTACGATTAATTTCATATACTTTTTCAAAACCACCAACAACTAATCGCTTTAAATACAACTCTGGAGAAATACGTAAATATAAATCCATACCTAATGCATTATGATGAGTAACAAATGGACGAGCAGCGGCACCGCCTGGAATTAATTGCATCATTGGAGTTTCAACTTCTAAAAACTGCAAATCATTTAAATATTCTCTAATACAATTAATAATTTTCGTTCTGGTTTGAAAAATTTTTCTAACCAAAGGATTAACTATCAAATCTAAATAACGTTGACGATATCTAGTTTCTTGATCCTGCAATCCATGCCATTTTTCTGGTAATTGCCGTAATGATTTGGTTAATAATACAATTTGCGTAGCTTTGACTGATAATTCTTGGGTTTTAGTTTTAAATAAAATTCCAGTTACCCCAATAATATCCCCCAAATCCCACGATTTGAATTGCTCATACAGATCCGTTAACATGGATTGCTGAAGATAAATTTGAATTTTCCCAGACATATCTTGCAAGGTAACAAAGCTTGCCTTACCCATAATCCGCCGTAACATAATCCTTCCAGCTACTTTTACTGTAATATTTTTCTCTATTAATTCTTCGTTAAGCAAATTATCATACAAAACATGTAAATCATTTGCTAAATGTTCACGTTTAAAATCATTAGTCCACGCATATCCTTCAGCTTTTAATTTATCCAGTTTTGCTAGACGCTCTAGATCTAAAAGCGAATTAGTTTCTTCTAAATTATTTTTAGTATTAACTTCTGTCATAATTAATTCCTAATTTTTGTTAATATTAATATTTTTTAAATTAGCTTCTAAAAATGGATCTATAGCTCCATCTAATACCTGTTGAGTATTAAAAATTTCTAAATTAGTACGTACATCTTTAATTCTCGATTGATCTAATACATAAGATCTTATTTGATTTCCCCAACCAATATCAGTTTTTGAATCTTCTAGTTTTTGTTTTTCTTTGTTTTTCTCTTGAATTATTAAATCATATAATTTAGATTTTAATTGCTTCATTGCATATGCTTTATTTTTATGCTGAGATCTATCACTTTGGCACTGTACAACTGTACCTGTTGGGATATGCGTGATTCTGACTGCCGAATCGGTACGATTAACATGTTGTCCGCCAGCACCAGATGCTCTATAAGTATCTATTTTTAAGTCTGTTTGATTAATTTGAATATTTACATCATCGTTTACTTCTGGGTAAACAAATACTGCTGCAAAGGAAGTATGCCTACGGTTACCTGAATCAAAAGGTGATTTGCGTACCAACCTATGTACCCCAGTTTCTGTGCGTAACCAACCATATGCATAATTACCAGTTATTCTAATAGTGGCACTTTTAATCCCAGCCACTTCGCCATTAGACATGGACATAATTTCTACTTTAAATTTCCTAGACTCTGCCCAGCGTAAATACATACGTAATAATATATCAGCCCAATCTTGAGCCTCTGTACCACCTGATCCTGATTGAATATCTAAAAAAGTATTATTTTGATCTAATTCCCCAGAAAACATACACTCAAATTCTAATTTTCTAGCAGTAACTTGTAAATCTAATATTTCTTTACAAATTTCTTGGATACTTTCGTGATCTTGTAAATTTTTAGCAATAGAAAATAATTCTTTAATTTCTTTTAAATTATTTGAAAATTGATTAATTTGAAATAAAGCCACTTCTAGTTGGGTTTTTTCTTTACTTAATATTTTAATTTTGGATTGATCGTTCCAAACATTAGGATCTGCAAGTTGGATTTTAAGATCTTCTAAAGTAGCTGATTTGTTATCAAAATCGGAAAGATTCAACAATTGTTCTTGGGTTAGAGTCAATTTTTCTAATAACTCATTAAAATTTAGATCTTCTACATTATTCATATAACTTCTGCATACCAATTATTTGTAATTCACAATTCTTTTGATTATTAAAAGTATTTTCCAACAAACTAAAGGCACAAATTACCCGATCGTTTTTAGCAAAAATACAAGGAACATCAACCATATGCCTCATACTAAACCATACACCCTTAATAATGGAACCATCAATATTTAAATCAAATCTAGCATGGGTACCATCCCCAATAATTTTTATATAGTGTATGGTTGCTATATTATGAAAAATTGGGCTTTCAAAGTCACGACCAAATGGTTCTAAAATTTTCAAATCATTGAAAAATTTTAAGTTTATTAAATTTATTGGTAAAATTCCATCCGACCAAATCACTGGTCCTAAATTTATCATATTTAATTGTTTTTTAGCTGCTTCTTCAAAAAGATCTGCAAATTTATAAAAATCATTGCTATTTAATGTAACACCACCAGCACCTTTATGCCCACCAAACGCCACTAATAACTTTGGATCTTGGTTTGCCACATACTGCAATGCATCTCTTACATGAAAGTTTTCTATTCCACGAATAGAACCGGTAATTAATTCTTCTTTGCCAATTCTTGGGGCAAAAAATGCAGTTGGCCTTCCAAAATGATCTTTAATTTTACTAGCCGAGATCCCATGAACACCAGCATGACCATCAGACAAAAAAATACAAACTGAACATCGATTAGCATCGAATTGTTGTTTGGCTTGTCGTAATCCTTGCAAAGTTATGGTTTTTTGAATGCTACGACGTAATTTATTTTGTTCTTGTAAATGCCGTAACCAATCATCCGCCTCAGCTAAACTTTCTGATAATAAAAAACTAACTGAACCAAATGCTGTTGCCAAACGACCATCGCTATTAAGTAATGGCCCAATTTTAAAACCCAAATCTTCTACTTGAATAACATTAGGTAAAATACTATCTAACGCTTGCCAACAAAATTTGTTTTTAGTATTAATTAACTCTAATCCAAAACGTACTACTGCTCTATTACTATGACTTTTAGCAAAGCTAACACAATCAGCTACTGTACCAACCGCTACATAATCTAATGTGTCACTTAATTTTGGAGCACTTTGATCTAAGTACTTTAAATTAATAAGCTCTAAACGAGTAGTTACCATTAATAACCAAGCTACCATACATCCTGCTATATATGGATCATAACCACAATCATCTCTGGTTGGATTAATAAACGCATAAGCACTATTAGGAAACCCGGAAAGAGGGATTTGATGATGATCAGTAATAATTACATCTATCCCACAATTTTTTAATTTAGCAATTCTTGGTTCATCAGAAGAACCATTATCGGCAGTAATTAATAACGATACACGAGGATTATCTTCCAAAATTCTTTTAACAACTGGTTCTGACAAACCATAACCTTCGGTCATTCTATGGCCAATATAAGACTTAACTAAATTTTTTGGATGGTTAAAATGCTTAGTTAAATTGTGGTAAATCACTGCATGGCTAGTTTGCCCATCACAGTCGTGATCAGTCTCTATTCCAACACACTCTTTATTGACAATCGCCAGTGCTAAGCGCTTAGCTGCAAGCTGCATATCCTTCATATTTTCTGGATGCTCAAGGTTGGACATTCTTGGTTCAATAATTTTTACTAAATTATCTTCGAAAACTGGACGTGCCGCTAAGATCTTAGCAATAGTTGGGTGAAGACCGTGGGCTATAGCCCTATCTTGTAACTTGTTATTATATTCTCTAATTTTAATTTCTGGTATTGGTAATTCTACGTAGTTCATTTGAATGCCTTAATAATGCTTAATAGTATGTCATTAGTTTGAATATAATCAACTGATTAAATATTAAAAACAACAGCAAATATTAAGAAAATCTTATTAAAAAAACCTATATTATTATTATGTCAGAGAAAAAAACACCACCACCACAACCAGTAGGGCTTGAGGACTTAGATGCTTTGCCTGCATCAGCAAAAGCAATTGCTGCAGCTAAACCGCTACCAAGTATCTCTATTGGTAATACATTACCAAGTACAGATCCAGGTGAACCTATAGGAATAACAATCCAAGATCAACCAAATCTAACTGTGGGCACCAAAGCCGCTTCACCATTAGATCCAGCTCAAATAAAATTGGAAGAAAACCCACTAGAATCTAGTATGACCCCTTCAAGTAATCCACTAAAGTCTGGTATGGGATCATCTGATGATTTACGTAGCACATTACTTAAACCACTTACAACTGAAGCATTTGAATTAGAAGATTTTTTTAATGAAGAACAAGAACTTTTTCAAAAAGACCCAAGATATGCAGAATTTTTAAAAGAATTTCTATTGGATCCTATTTTCTCTGGTGCTATTTACAGAGATCCAGATGATCCAAAATATAAAATAAAATTAAATGCTACCCAAGCTATAATACAAAAAATGCCATTTGATATGTATTATAAATTTAGAAATCA